>CAZHWG010000075.1:0-7382 GCA_964535925.1 uncultured Sphingorhabdus sp. | reverse complement strand
CGGCGGCGAGATACGACAGGCGGAACTCTGCGACGACGCGCGCGGCCAGGAAGGTGTGGATCGACAGCAGCAGATAGGCGCCGAGGCCGAACAGTGCGACATCCATCCGGACAAACGGGCTCGCCCCGATCCCCGCCATGATCATCATGTTGCCCAGCGCGTCGCTGCTGTGATCGATGAAATAGCCGAACAGCGGGCGCTCGATCTGGCGAAAGCGCGCCAGGCTGCCGTCGAGCGAATCGCCGTACCAGTTGATGAAAAACCCCGCGATCGCCAACCACAGCCAGGCCGGATCGAAGGAGGACAGCGCATAGCCCACGCCGACCACCGCGGCGCCGGTCAGGCCCAGCGCGGTCAGCGCGTCGGGGGTAACCCGCCGGGGCGTGCGCGCGGCGAGCCAGGTCAGCAGTCTACGCTCGTTGAGCGCGAGCACATTGCGTTGAATTCGAACGGTCGGCGTGACCGGCATATATCCTCCAAGGGCAAGGCTGTGCCGGCCAAGCACGGGTTCTCCGGGGCGAAGAGCGCGGCGCGGCGGGCGGACAGGTCGATAACCTGTATCAGGCGCCAAGCTTGGGCGTTCGCCGCAGGTGCGTCAAGCAGCTAGGCCTTCGTGCCGCGGACGCCTTTCAACAGTGCCGGATCGATGTGGTCGCCGTGCAGCACCGAAATATCGCCCGTCGTTTCGAGCACGACCGCGCGGACCTTCGACAGGTCGAGCGCATTGGCCTCGCGCAGCTTGGCGATCACGTCGCTGCGCGCCACGCGGCTCTTGGCGAGCGCGGCCTCGATCATGACGCCGTCGCGCATCAGCAGCAGCGGCTCGTTCTCGATCGCATCGTCGAAGCCCGCGGACGCCTTGCGGAGCCGCGCGATGACATATTGCGCGGCGAACAATGCGCCGAGCGCCACGAGCCCCTGGAGATAGGCGGTCCAGCTGTCCGACGTCGCGGAGGTCGCGAGCAGCGAACCCGCCGCGACGGTGGCGACGAAATCGAAACTGGTCATCTTGGAGAACGACCGCAGGCCGATGATGCGCACGAGCGCGACGATCCACGCCAGCGCGACGATCGTCAGGACGATGCCGCGGACGACCGGCTCCCAGATATCGGGCAATCCAAACATGCCTAGATAGCCGATGAAACAGCGTTTGGTTCCGCCTCGTCGCCGAACAGCAGCGGCAGGCGCGGCTCGGCTGACGCGGCCTTATCGTCGGCCGTCTCGCCGTGAACGAGCCCCGCCAGCGTCACTCCGAGCAGGCGGACGCCTTGCTCGACGGGCAGCAATGCTGCGAGCAGGCCGTGCGCGGTGGCCGCGAAGGTGGCATGGTCGGGGACCGGGTGCGGCAGCGAATGCGACCGGGTGATCGTCCGGAAATCGGCGTACTTCACCTTGAGCACGACGGTTCGCCCGCGCACGCCGCGCGCGCTCGACCCCTCCCAGTTGATCGCGATGATGCGGTCGAGCGCCTCGGCGAGCTCCTCGCGCGTCGTCAGGTCGCTGTCGAAGGTCCGTTCGGTGCCCCAGCTCTTGCGAATGCGGTTCGATTTGACGCTGCGATCGTCGATCCCGCGCGATATCCGCCAATACCATTCGGCGCTGCTGCCGAAATGCTGCGCGAGGAAGACGATGTCCTTGGCGACGAGGTCGGCGCCGGTGAAGATGCCGAGCGCGTTCATCCGGGCCGCCGTCTTGGGGCCGACGCCGTGGAAGCGACCGATCGGCAGGCTGGCGACGAACGCCGGGCCCTTGTGCGGCGGGATGACGCAGATGCCGTCAGGCTTGTTCTGGTCCGACGCCATCTTGGCGATGAACTTGCAGTAGCTTACGCCGGCCGACGCGGTGAGCTGCGTTTCGGCCTTGATCCGCGCGCGGATCGCCTCGGCGATCGCGGTCGCGGTACCGACCCCGGCCTTGTCCGAAGTGACATCGAGATAGGCCTCGTCGAGGCTCAGCGGTTCGACCTCGTCGGCATAATCGGCGAAGATCGCACGAATTTGCGCCGACACCTCGCGATAGGCGTCGAAGCGCCCGCGGACGAAGATCAGCTCGGGGCATTTCCTCAGCGCGGTGACCGAGGGCATCGCCGATCGCACGCCGAACCTGCGCGCCTCGTAGCTGGCCGCCGCGACTACGCCGCGCGCCTTCGACCCGCCGACCGCCACGGGCTTGCCGCGCAACGAAGGATCATCGCGCTGTTCGACGCTGGCGAAAAAGGCGTCCATGTCGACATGGATGATCTTGCGCTGCGGGACCTGCGCCGGGGGATCGGGGGACTCGCTATCGGCCATCGCTATGCGCTATCACGTTCCCGCTTCGTTCTCAATCTTGCTCGGGTCAGGCGATGACCCGCTTGATTCATCCTCGCGCGCATGCCAATCGGGCGCGGCTTGGCACCGAGCGGGTATAGCATAGTGGTAATGCACTAGCCTTCCAAGCTAGCTAGGCGGGTTCGATTCCCGCTACCCGCTCCAGCGCTCCAACAGCGACCCCCGTTTTTTACCGCCCGGCGACGGTGCGTTCGCGTGCGATCTGACCGGGCGACGCTTGCCGGCTTGCGCCGGTTGCGCGGTCGATCTGGGCACTTGTGTGATTATTGCAACAATGGCGCGACAAAGCACAAATCCTACTTTGACAAATGCGGTCAGGTAGTTGCAGACTTCGCACACTATCTAAAGTTGGGGGTCCAAGACGCGTGACGGGGCGAGCGCAAAACTTAGCAAACAGCCGCTTCAACCTAGTCTTTTCGAACTCCGTCTCCATGTTTTCCGCAAGGGAGTCGTATATGAGAAAGTTTCATGATCGCGCCGGTCTCGCTCTGGCCTGTTCAGCCTCGGCCATCGCGCTGTTTATGGGCGTTCCTGCCATGGCGCAGGATGTGTCCCCGCAACCGGCCGACTGCCTGGACGAGAACGAAAACGGCGTTTGCGACGCCGATGAGGCTTCGTCGCCCGACGCAGCGGGCTCGACGTCGCAAACCTCCATCGTCGTGACCGGATCGCGCATCCGCCTTCCCCAGGCTGCTGAATCGCGCGAACCGATCGTGGTTCTCGACGACGAATATATTGAAGACCGCAACATCACCAACGTCGCCGACGCCCTCAACGAATTGCCGATTTATAGCGGTTCGGTTACGCCGGCGGGCGCGCAGGGTTCGTTCGGCCAGGGCGTAAACTTCCTCAATACCTTCGGGCTTGGTTCGAACCGCACCCTGACCCTGATCAATGGTCGCCGGTTCGTGAATTCGAACCCGCCAACGGTGTTCAATAATGCGAGCGCGGGCACGCAGGTCGATCTTAACGTCATTCCGACCATTCTTGTCGACCGCGTCGAAACGGTCGCCGTCGGCGGAGCGCCCGTTTACGGCTCGGATGCGATCGCGAGTACGACCAACGTCATCCTGAAAACGCGCTTCGACGACATTTATCTGAGCGCAACCTCGGGCATTACCGAGCGTGGCGATAATTTCCGGTACAATGTTTCGGGCGTGGCGGGCTTCAACTTCCTCGGCGATACGCTCAACATCACGGCCTCGATCTCGCATGATCAGATCGATGGTCTGGTGCTGAACGATCGAGATTATTTGAACCAGAACATACAGTCACTGCGTAACAGTGTTATAGTCGGCGGAATTGCCGACCAGAACCGTGTAAATCCCAATTTCGGTAATGACGGAAACGACAACGACGATATTCCGCCGTTCGTCCAGTTCACCAACACCACCATTCCTTACCTGTCGCGTGGCGGCGTTATTTTCGGTGGCCCGCTCAGCCTGCAACGTGCGTTCGACCCCAACGGCGACCTCGTTCCCTACGACGTTGGCGAATTTCCCCCGGGCGGGATCTCGTCGGTCGGCGGCGACGGCTTCCAGTTCTCCGACTTCGGCCAGATCACCTCGGACCTCAGGCGCACGAGCGGAAACCTGTTCCTGACCTGGGAATTTGCCGATCGCATTGAAGCCTATGTCGAAGGAACATATTTCAAGTCGCGCGCCGACGAACTCACCCAACAGCCGACATTCAACACCGTGCTGTTCGGTGGGGCGAGCGGCGGGCTGGTTATCCGCAACGACAACCCGTTCCTGACCGACCAGGCACGCGGAGTTCTGGCCGATAACGGCGTAACGCAGTTCACGCTGTCGCGCGCCTCGGTCGATCTTGCCGACGTCTCGGGCTATGGCGAGAACGAAATCTTGCGTGGCGTCATTGGCGTCCGCGGCGAATTCGATGGCCTGGGTCGCGTGTTCAATTTCGACGCCAGCTACAACCGAGGAAATGCGGAGGTCAGAACCTTCAGCCAGGACCTCAACAGCCAGAACTTCATCAATGCGGTTAACGTGGCGCTGGACGGCTCGGGTAATATCGTCTGCACCACCGCGCCCACGCGTACGGGTGGCAGCGGGTTCACCGCGCCCGGCGGCACGCCGATCGCCGACCCGAACTGCGTTCCGCTCAATCTGCTGGGCGAGGGCCGCGCCTCGCAGGCGGCGCTCGACTACGTGATTCAGGACAGCCGTGCGGTCGCAACGCTCGACCAAGAGGTTTTCAACGTCAATATCGGTTCGACCTTGTTCGACCTTTGGGGCGCCGGACCGATCGGTTTCAACGTGGGTTACGAACACCGCAGGGAAGAAGGCGCCTTTATCCCCGACCAATTCCAGGAACAGGGGCTCGGCCGCTCGGTCGCGATCGAACCCGTTTCGGGCTCTTACAACCTCGACGAGGTGTTCGGCGAAGTGCTGATTCCGCTGATTTCGCCGGCCAACGACTTCTTCATCGAAAACGCCGAAATATTCGGGCGCGCACGCTATGTCGACAACACCGTCAACGGCGGTTTCCTGTCGTGGGCAGCCGGCGGACGGATATCGCCGATCCGCGATATCACCTTACGCGGCAACTTCACCCGATCGTTCCGGGCGCCGGCGATTTCCGAGCTGTTCTCGCCGCAGGCGGGAGCGTTCGGGTTTATCGCACAACCTTGCGAAAACACCGCGGCAGGACCCAATCCTGAAGTTCGGGCCACGAACTGCGCGGCTTTCCTTGGCAAGTTCCCGAACGCAAATCAGGATCCGTCACAGAACGCTTCGATCCCGATCCTCGTCGGCGGCAATCCCAATCTCAGAAATGAAGAAGCCGACGCCTATACGCTTGGCCTCGTGCTGCAACCCAGGTTCCTCAACAGATTTGTTTTGGCCGTCGATTACGTCAACATCAAAATCAATCAGCCGATCATCAACCTCGGCACCGGCGACATCGTCTCGGGCTGTTTCGACAATCCCGATTTCGATACGACCGATCCGGCAAATGGCAATCAGTTCTGTTCGCTGATCCGGCGTCAGCCGGCGGGTACGATCGGTACGCTGCCCAACGGATCGACCGGCGATATCGGCGGTTTCGTGGTGAACGATCCGGCCAACCCCGGAGTGACGACCGGGTTCACGAACGGGGTGCAGTTCGGTTTCGAAGCAATCCAGGGCGTGCTGAATTACACGATTCCCCAAATCTTCGGGACCGCGGGCACGCTGGGTGCCAGCGGCAATTTCCTCTGGACGTTGAAACGCGAATTCAACAATCTCGGTGTCACCACGACGCGTAGTGACGGTACCTTCGGCGATCCGAAATTCAGCGCCCAGTTCAACCTGCGCTATTTCACCGACACGTGGGGGACATTCGTGTCGACGAACTTCGTCGGCAAGCAGCGCGCCACTCGCGATGAACTGGACCTCGATATTCGTGAGTTCAACCGGCGCGACCCGTACGCGTTGTTCAACGCGTCGGTCTATTTCGACCCGACTGAGGCCATGCGCTTCACGTTTTCGGTCAGCAATCTCTTGGATCGCAAATTCCAGAACGACTATTACGGCTTCGCCAACGGGGTCGCCGATTCGCTTGGCCGTCGCTTCGCGGTGAGCGCAAGGGTGCGGTTCTAGACCAGGCGATAGGTTAACGAAGGGGGCCAGTGGGACATCTCGCTGGCCCCCTTTTTATGCCTGACAAAAACGATCCCACTTACTGTTGAGCCAGTCGAGTCGGTGGGCGCCTCCGCCAGATCGAATCCTTCCCCGACTTGCCACACTTTGCGACATTTGCCCGGCGATGTGGCATAATGGTGCAACACCGCTTCGGCATAACCGACAGCATCAGGGCTGCCCCCTGTTGAGCAGCCGCACGCATTATTTGGAGGATCCGACATGAAGAAGATCGTTATGGGACTGGGCGCCGCAGCCCTCATCGCCAGTGGCGGCATCGCCTATGCGCAGGCCGGACACGGCGACGGCGCACGCGGCCACATGGCCAAGGTCGATGCCAATGGCGATGGCCAGATCACCCGCGCCGAGATGATGGCCAGCGTCGACACGATGTTTGCCCATGCCGACCTCAACAAGGACGGCAAGATCGACAAGGCCGACCGCGCCGCGATGCAGGCGCAGAAGCGCGCCAGGATGTGGGACGCGCTCGACGCCGACAAGGACGGCAGCATCAGCCGCGCCGAATGGGATGCCGCGCATGCCGCGCGCATGGCCAAGCGCGAACAGATGCGCGCCGAGCGCAAGGCGAAGCGCGCCGAGGCCGGCAAACAAGGCGAACACGGTGATTATGCCAAGGGCAAGCGCCGCGGCGGCCATGGCGGAATGATGGGCGGCCACGGACGCGGCGGCATGGGCATGCTTGGCATGGCCGACACCGACAAGGACGGCGCGGTCACGCTCGCCGAGGCACGCGCTGCAGCCGCCAAGCATTTCGACATGCTCGACGCAGACAAGGACGGTGTCGTGACCAAGGCCGAAATGGACGCCATGCGCGCCAAGCACATGGCAGAGCGCAAGGCGCATTCGGCCAAGTAACCCGATTTGCCCGGGGCGGGTTGAATCCCCCTGCGACCCGTCCGGACAGGACGACGGCAGCGATCCCAATCGGGGTCGCTGCCGCTCGATCCTGGGCCCCCGGCTTGACCATTGGACAGCGATGACCCACCCGTTCGCCTTGATTGCGCCGCAAGCATGACCGACAGCCCGCCGCCCGTGCGCGTGCTGCTCGTCGAGGACGAGCGCTCGATTCGCGAACCGCTTGCCGACTATCTCGCCGATCGCGGCTTTAGCGTCAGTGCCGCCGTCGATGCGAGCGAGGCGCGCACCCTGCTCGGTGCGCTCGGCTTCGACATCGCGATCTGCGACATCATGATGCCCGGCGAAGACGGCCTCAGCCTCGCGCGCCATATCCGCGAAGCGTTCGACATTCCCGTCATCCTGCTGACCGCGCGCACCGAAGAGGTCGACCGCGTCCTCGGCCTCGAACTTGGCGCCGACGATTACATCAGCAAACCCTTCAGCCCGCGCGAACTCGTCGCGCGGATTGCCGTCATCCTGCGCCGCGTCGCGCGCG
>CAZHWG010000074.1:1306-7390 GCA_964535925.1 uncultured Sphingorhabdus sp. | reverse complement strand
GACGGATAGCGCTCCGCTCAGGCGCATATTCGTGATCGACATGGACGAGGCCATCCCCACAGCAGAACACCGCGCCAAGCGCGACTCCCGGTGTCAGGTCGCGCCAGCGCGGGACGTTGAGATAGACGTCGCGATTGCCCCAGCCGAACAGCAGGTGCGTCCCGTAGTAGCGCGGATCGGCAAGGTCGTCGGGCCGGACGAGCTCGCTCCAGTCGACCCCGGCGGCGCGCATCGGCAGGACGAGGCCGGTATGGATGCCGTTGCTCTCGACGTAGATCGCAATGCCGCGATCGGGTTCGACCCAATCGCGATTGACGGGGATCAACGCGCCCGCCGCAGCGATCAGAAAGGCTGCGCCGATCGCCGCCGCCAGCCAACCCAGCACGCCGCGCATGATCGCGAGGCGCTTGGCTTTCACCATGTACCGAAATCGCCCGGTGGCTGCGTCGTGCCGCCGCTGCCGCGGCTGGGTCGCCGCCAGCCGAGCCGCTGGCGCATCGTCAGCATGAGCGTCGGCCAGGCGCCGTTGTTGATCCGCCGGTCGAGGCGATAGCCATGGCGGCGATAGGTCGCGGCGACGCGGCGTGCCTGGTGGTCGAGCAGCCCGGCGAGGATCAGCGTGCCGCCCGGCGCGCTGACCGCGGCGAAGGCGGGGGCAAGCTCGATCAGCGGCCCCGCGAGGATGTTGGCGATAAGGAGGTCGTATGGCGCGCGCGCGGCGATCTCGGGATGGTCGGTCCCGCTCGCGACGCACAGCGTCATCGCGCCTGATCGATGGCCCAGCGCGATGCGATTGCGCGCGGCGTTCTCGCGCGTGACCTCGATGCTCACCGGGTCGATGTCGCTCGCCAGCGCAGAGGCGCGCGGCCACAGTGACAGCGCGGCAAAGGCGAGCAGCCCGGTGCCGGTGCCGATATCGGCGATTGCGTCGTAGCGCCGGCCCGAACGCTTGAGCCGGTCGAGCGCAGCGAGGCAGCCGGCGGTCGTCTCGTGCGTGCCGGTGCCGAAGGCGAGTCCGGCGTCGATGCGGAAGGCGGTCGTGTCGTCTGGGACGCTATCGGCGTTGGTCCCCGTGTGGACGAAGAAGCGCCCGGCGCGGACCGGCGCGATGCCCTGTTGGCTGACCGTGACCCAGTCCTCGTCGGCGATCTGCGCGATTTCGGGTTCGGCGTCCTTTGCACTCGGGATCAGCGCGATCAGGCTGGCAATCGTCGCGGAATCGGGTTTGCGGTCGAAATAGGCGTCGACCTGCCAGGCATCGCGTCGACTCTCGTCGATCTCGCTCGTCACCAGCACGGGTAACGGATCGAGCTCGACAAATGCGCTGAGATCCTCGTCGAGCCGCTCGGCCTCGTGCCGCGTGCACGGCACTGTCAGTTTCCAGCTATCGGCCATCAGCGGACATAGCTCGCGCCGTTGGCGTCGATCACCGCGCCGGTCATCGAGGGCGGCGCCTCGAGCGCGCAAAAGCCGACGATCCGCGCGATTTCCTCGGGGCTCGCGACGCGCCCGAGCGGAATGTCGGCGAGCAACTTGTCGCCGCCGCGGCTGGCGAGGTAATCTTCGGCCATGCCGGTCATCGTGAAGCCGGGGCTGACAGCGAATGCCAATATGCCCTCGCCGGCATAGCCGCGTGCGATCGTCTTGGTCATCGCGACCATGCCGCCCTTCGACGCGGCGTAATGCCAGTGCGCCGGGCTGTCGCCGCGATGCGCGGCGCGGCTGGCGACGTTGACGATCCGTCCGCCCGATTGCCGCTGCTGCCAGTGGAGCACCGCGTGACGGCACAATTGCGCCGATGCGGTGAGGTTGATCGCGAGCGTGCGCTGCCAGCCCGCCAGCCATTCGGCATCATCGCTGTCGAGCGGTTGCGCTTCGAAAACGCCGGCATTGTTGACCAGCACGTCGATCCGCCCGTCGAGCCGATCGAGCGCCGCCTGCCACAGGCGGTCGGCGCCGTCGGGCTGCGACAGGTCGGCATCGGCGCTGCCGCTACCCCAATGGCGAACGTCGTCCGATGCGGAAAACAGGTCGGCGATCGCGCGGCCGATGCCGCGGGTCGCCCCGGTGGTCAGTATGTTGAGCGTCATGCGCCGTCTCTAGCGCACGGTACGCGCGCCGGAAACGGGCGATTTGATGCCTGGACGGCAGGGTTTTCGCGGTCAGGCGACGGCCTGGATGAAGTCGATCGATTTTTCGCGCAACTGCCTGAGGCTCGAATCGACGTCGAGGAAGCCCTTTTCGAGCTGGTCGATCTCACTTGCGACATCGCCGGTATCCTGCCGGATCGACGCGATCGTCGACGACATCGAATCGGCCGCGAGCGCGGTTTCGTCGACGGCTGCGGTAATCATCGTCACGGTCTGCGCCTGCAACTCCATCGCCTCGCGGATTCGCGACGCTGACTGCTGGACTTCGGCGACGGTCTCGCGGACCGATCCGTTGGCCGACACCGCGCCGCGCGTGGCGGACTGGATCGCGCCGATCTTGGCTGCGATATCGTCGGTGGCGAGCGCGGTCTGGTTGGCGAGGCTTTTGACCTCCTGCGCGACGACGGCGAAGCCGCGCCCCGCATCGCCTGCGCGCGCCGCCTCGATCGTCGCGTTCAGTGCGAGCAAATTGGTCTGGCCGGCAATGTCGCGAATCAGGCCGAGGATCGATTCGATCGACTGCGCGTGTTGCGACAAAGCTTCGGACATTTCCGACGCATCGCCCGCCTGGTTGGCGGCAAGTTCGGCGACTTCGGTTGCCTTGTCGACTTCGCCGCGCGCGTCCTCGATCGCTCGGATCAGCCCAGCCGCGGTCGATGCCGCTTCGCGCATCGCGAGCGCCGATTGTTCGGCCGCCGCTGCGACTTCGGACGTCTTGCCAAGCATGCCCCTGGTCGACTGCGATGCGGCAGCCGCCTGGCTGCGCAAGGCACCGCCCTCGTCGCTGAGGCGCGAAACGGTGCTCGAAATGTCGTTCTCGAACTGGGTGCGCCGATCGCGATTGTCGACTTCGGTCCGTTCGGCCAGTGCGCGTTCGTAGCAATAGGTGATCATGTTCGATTCGACGTTGCTGAGCGCAATCAGCGTATCGATCATCCGGGCGAGGCGGTCGGGCTCGTTGGACAACGTTTCGACGAGGATCTGCGAAAGCTCGCGCGTGCGAACCGAACTTGCCGCGATCACCGCGAGGATCATTTCGCCCGACCCGAGGTTGCCGCGCGCATTGTCCATCATCCCGGCAAACCATTCGGGCGATTCGAGGTGGGTATAGCGCTGCCGCATGACCTCGGCCGATTTTGCAATCAGCTCGTCGTTGACGACGAGGCCGTCACCGCGCTTCTGGAGATATTCCTTGTCGAGAACCTGCCAGTAGATCGTGTTGGCCCGGTCGATCTGGTCCTGGATGACCTCCCACAGCTCGCGACAATTGTCCGCCAGCGTCCCGTGGCTGTCGTTGATCCGCAGCACTTCGGCATATTTGTCGATTACAAAAGGTTCGTTCATTGTCTTGTTCCACTGTGTTCGCGTCGCGTCATTATGCGACCTCACTGGTAAAGCGGGCGTTAGAGCCGCGCAGCGAAGAGAATTGTTGTTCGACCTCGTCGTAATGATGCTTGAGCTCGTCGATCTCGCTGGTGACCCGATCGGTATCGCTGCTGATCGAAGCAATCGTCGTGGCCATTGAATCGGCTGCCAGAGCGGTTTCGTCGACCGCCGAGGTGATCATCGTCACGGTCTGCGCCTGCCGCTCCATTGCGTCGCGGATGCGATTGGCCGACGCCTGGACTGCCACGATCGTATCGCGGATCGAACCATTGGTCTCGACCGTTTCCGACGTTGCCGCCTGGATCGCCGCGATCTTGTTGGCGATGTCGTCGGTGGCCTGTGCAGTCTGGTTGGCGAGGCTCTTGACCTCCTGTGCGACGACGGCAAAGCCGCGCCCCGCATCGCCTGCGCGCGCCGCCTCGATCGTCGCGTTCAGTGCGAGCAAATTGGTCTGGCCGGCAATGTCGCGAATCAGGCCGAGGATCGATTCGATCGATTCGGCGTGCTGTGACAGGTTTTCCGACGTTGCCACTGCGGCGGTCGCCTGGGTAGCCGCCTGTTCGGCAATGTCGGCGGCTCCGTCGACTTCGTTCCGGGTTTCGTCGATCGTCCGTATCAGGCCCGCGGCGGTCGATGCCGCTTCGCGCATCGCGAGTGCCGATTGCTCGGCGGCGGCAGCGACTTCGGACGATTTGCCCATCATTCCGCGCGCCGATTCGGCGGCCGAAGCGGCGATCGAGCGCAGCGGCGCGCCCGCGCGGGCCATTGCCTTGACCGTCGTTTCGAAGCGGCGCTGATAGGCGGCGGCGGCATCCCGGCGGATGCGCTTGTCGCGATCTTCGAGCATGGCGGCATAGATTGTCGAGGTGACGTCGCCTGCCAGCATCGACACGCGGCAAATTGTTTCGGCGAGATCGACGAACAGGTCGCGATCCTCGTCGCGATGTTCGCTGGCAATCGCCAGCATGACGCTGGTCAGCACCGCGACGAGATCGAGCGCTTCATGCGACTTGCAGCCGTGGCTGAACCCGAATCGGGTCACCGCGTACATGCTTTCGACCCAGCGAAAGTCGTCGAGATTGTCGAGCAGCTGTTCGAGGCATGCCTTGGCGATCTTGAGCAAGCCGTCGGCGTCGCCGTAAGCGCTCAGATCGGCACCATCGAGATAGGCGAGCCAGGCATCGCGATATGCGACGGCGACGCGGTCGGCATGCGGTTCGATGAAGGTCCAAAGCTTCTTGGCATTGGGGACCAGCATGTCGCGGTCGTCAAACGCCGCGATCCGCCGGTCGAGGTCAATGAGCGAACGAAGGTCGATCGGCGTCTCTGCGGCCGCCGCCGGTGTTTGCGATGATGCCGACACGCTTAAAACCCTTTTCTGACTGCGCTCATGCCTCCGTGCTAGAAGGAAACTGGTTAAAACCGCGTTAGTTTTTGGTACGAATTTTTGGCCTGCAATCTGGTCCGTCACGCAGGGCGTTAGCCCCTTGCCCTTCGCGTGACGTTAGTTCAGGGGCGTCGCCTACGTCAGTATCGAAAACGACTGACGACGAAGTGCCGCCGAGGGCATGTGCTGCGCGCGGATATTTTCGAGGCTCACAGGAGAATACGATGCTGGTCGGCAGCCCCAAGGAAATCAAGAATCACGAATATCGCGTCGGCCTGACGCCCGAAAGCGCGTGCGAACTCGTCGCTCACGGCCATCAGGTGATCATCGAAAGCGGGGCAGGCGAGGGCATCAGCGCAAGCGACGACGATTATCGCGCGCAGGGTGCAGAGATCGTCGATACCGCCGCCGAGGTGTTCGAACGCGCCGACATGATCGTCAAGGTCAAGGAGCCCCAGGCAAACGAGCGCGCAATGCTGCGCGAAGGGCAGATCCTCTATACCTATCTCCACCTCGCGCCCGATGCCGAACAGACGCGCGACCTGATCAAGTCGAAGGCGGTCTGCATCGCCTACGAAACCGTGACCGATGCCCATGGCGGCCTGCCATTGCTCAAGCCGATGAGCCAGGTCGCCGGACGGATGAGCATCCAGGCGGGAGCCTCGGCGCTGGAAAAGGCGCATGGCGGCCGCGGCGTCCTACTCGGCGGCGTTCCCGGCGTCATGCCCGGCAAGGTCGTCGTCATCGGCGGCGGCGTCGTCGGTTTCAATGCCGCCCAGATGGCGGTCGGCCTCGGCGGTCACGTCACGATCATGGACCGCAATCCCGAAGTGCTCGAACGCGTCGGCACCCATTTCGAGAACCGCGCATCGACTCGCTTTTCGAGCAAGGCCAATCTTGCCGAGGCGATCGCCGAGGCCGACCTCGTCATCGGCGCGGTGCTGATTCCCGGCGCTGCCGCTCCCAAGCTCATCACGCGCGACATGCTCAAGACGATGTCGCCGGGCGCGGTGCTGGTCGACGTCGCGATCGACCAGGGCGGCTGTTTCGAAACCAGCCACGCGACGACGCATGCCGATCCGACCTATGTCGTCGACGGCATCGTTCATTATGCCGTTGCCAACATGCCCGGTGCCGTGGCACGCACCAGCACCTATGCGC
>CAZHWG010000074.1:0-1296 GCA_964535925.1 uncultured Sphingorhabdus sp. | reverse complement strand
TCACGTTGCCGCATGCGCTGCGGATCGCGCGGCTCGGGTGGAAAGAGGCGCTGCGCCGCGACCCCCATCTCGCGGCGGGCTTGAACGTGTGGGACGGGCACGTCACCTGCGCGCCGGTTGCCGAAGCGCTCGATCTGCCGCATGTTCCGATCGAACAGGCGCTCGCCTGAACGAACGTCCAACCGACGAGGAAGTAGATTTGGCCGATAAACCACCGCGCGTCCCCGACCCCGTGTCCGAACTCGAAAAGGACGCCGGGCGGCGTGAAGAGAATGAAGTGCTTCGGGCGAGCCGTCTCGCGGCCTCGTTGCGCGATGCCGCGGCCGGCAAGGTCAGCGGCATGAGCTGGAAGACCGCCGCCGGCCTCGGCGTCGGCTCGGCGGCGATCATCGCTGCGCTGCTTTACGCCAAAAGCGGGCGAAAATAGCGCGCGGGCGCATTTGCATGGCACGCGCTTTGCGCTAAACGACCGCTGGACCTGCCGCCCGGCGGCCCCGACATCCTGACTGGACACTTTATGGCGCACCATCCCGACCGACCGCTTTCACCGCATCTGAGCGTTTACAAATGGGGGCCGCACATGGCGGTCTCGATTTTCCATCGCGCAACGGGCGATGGCCTGGCGATCGTCGGCACGCTGGCGCTGCTGTGGTGGCTCGGCGCGATGGCGAGCGGCGCCGACGCCTATGGCGCGTTTATCGATTGTGCCGACGGGATTGTCGGCACGGTGCTCCTGATCGGGCTCAGCTGGGCGTTCTTCCAGCATCTCTTCTCCGGCCTGCGCCACCTCGTCCTCGACACCGGCGCGGGGTATGAGCTTAAGACCAACAAGATGTTCTCGATCCTCGTCTTCGTCGCCGCGATCGTCGCGACCGCCGCACTGTGGGCCGTTATCTTCATGGAGACGATCTGATGAGCGAGCGTACCGGCATAGGGAAAGTCGCCTCGGGCGGGACCGAACTGGGGCGCGTTCGCGGCCTCGGCTCGGCGCGCGAAGGCACCGGCCATTTCGTCCACCAGCGGCTGACCGCGGTCGGCAATCTCGCGCTGTTCCTCTGGCTGATCGTCAGCCTCGTGCGCCTGCCGCTCGCCGATTTCGCGACGATGCGCGAATGGCTTGGTTCGCCGCTTGCCGCGGTGCCGATGATCCTGCTGATCATCAGCGTCTTCTGGCATATCCGCCTCGGCCTGCAGACGCTGATCGAGGATTATGTCCATAGCGATGCGCCACGCATTCTCGCACTCGTCATCGTCAATTTCTATTGTCTGGCCGGGGCCGCGTTCGGGATTTTCTCG
>CAZHWG010000073.1:0-7431 GCA_964535925.1 uncultured Sphingorhabdus sp. | reverse complement strand
TCCTGCGAGGGAGGCGCGTGGTCCGCGCCTTGGTGTCCGTGGTGTTCGCCGCTCACACGCGCGCCGTGCGCAGGCGCAGCGAGTTCAGCACGACGGAGATGGACGAAGCGCTCATCGCGAAAGCGGCGAACATCGGGCTGATGAGCAGCCCCATGACCGGGTAGAGCACGCCCGCCGCCACCGGCACGCCGACCGCATTGTAGATCAAGGCAAAGAACAGGTTCTGGCGGATATTGCTCATTGTAGCGTGGGCAAGCCGGCGTGCTCGCACGATCCCGTCGAGATTGCCCTTCACCAGCGTGATCCCGGCACTCTCGATCGCTACATCGGCACCGGTGCCCATCGCGATGCCGACATCGGCTTGCGCCAGGGCGGGGGCGTCGTTCACGCCGTCGCCAGCCATCGCGACCTTTGCGCCGCCCGCCTGCAGTTCGCGGATGATGCGCGCCTTGTCCTCGGGCAAAACGTCCGCGCGGATCTCGTCGATTCCGAGCCGTGCGGCGACGGCCCTTGCGGTCCTTTCATTGTCGCCCGTCACCATGATGATGCGCAGGCCAAGTTCGTGCAGTTCCTTGAGCGCGGCGGGGGTCGTCTCCTTGACCGGGTCCGCCACGCTGACGAGGCCTGCAAGCCTGCCGTCCATCGCGACGAACATCACCGTTTCGCCCTGATCCCGCCGTGCATTGGCCTTGTCGACGAGATCCCCGCCAGCGAGCCCCATGTCTTCGAGCAGCGCCTGGTTGCCAAGAGCGACAGCACGACCGTCGACCGTGCCCCTGACCCCCTTGCCGGTGATCGCATCGAAATCGCTGGCGTCGTCCAGGGTCAGTCCGCGTTCCTGCGCGCCGGTGACGATCGCCTCGGCCAGCGGGTGCTCGGACCCGCGTTCGAGCGACGCCGCGAGCCGAAGCACCTCGCGCTCGTCTACCTCCCCGGTCGGCAGGACCGCGACGAGGCGCGGCTTGCCTTCGGTGAGCGTTCCAGTCTTGTCGACAATCAGCGTGTCGATCTTCTCGAACCGCTCGAGGCTCTCGGCGTTCTTGATCAGCACGCCGGCCTGCGCGCCGCGCCCGGTCGCGGTCATGATCGACATCGGCGTGGCGAGGCCGAGCGCGCAGGGACATGCGATGATGAGAACGGAGACCGCCGCCACCAGCGCATAAGCCAGCGATGGTGAAGGCCCGAAGACCGCCCAGCCGAGGAAGGCCAGAACCGCGACGCCGATCACCGCCGGCACGAACCAGCCGGCCACCTTGTCGGCATATTTCTGGATCGGCGCGCGCGAGCGCTGCGCCGCCGCAACCATGCCGACGATCTGCGCCAGCATCGTGTCGGACCCGACCCGCCGGGCTTCCATCACGAGGCTGCCCGTGCCGTTGATCGTCGCTCCCGTCAGGGTATCGCTCGCGGTCTTTTCGACCGGAACGGGTTCGCCCGAGATCATGCTCTCGTCGACCGAGGAGCGGCCATCGACCACGATTCCGTCGACCGGGACCTTGTCGCCCGGGCGTACCCGCAGCCGATCGCCCACCGCGACATCCTCGAGTTCAATTTCCTCCTCGCTGCCGTCGGGGTTGATGCGCGTAGCCGTCTTGGCGGCAAGGTCGAGCAGCGCGCGGATGGCCTTGCCCGTGCCCTCGCGCGCGCGCAGCTCCCTCACCTGGCCGAGCAGGACCAGCGTGACGATCACTGCAGCCGCCTCGAAGTAGACCCCGACATGCCCTTCCGCATCGCGGAACCCGTCCGGGAATATGCCGGGCACGAGAACGGCTACCACGCTGAAAATATATGCCGCGATCACGCCCATCGCGATCAACGAGAACATGTTGAGGTTGCGCATGCGGAACGAAGTCCAGCCGCGCACGAGGAACGGCCAGCCGCACCACAGCACGACCGGCGTGCCGAGCGCGAATTCGATCCACATCGCGGTCCGCTCGCCGAGGCTCTCACGCACGCTTCCCAGCCCGATGAGGGGCCCCATGGTGAGGAGCAGGAGCGGCAAGGTCAGAATCGCCCCAATCCAGAACCGGCGCGTGAAGTCGACCAGTTCCGGGTTCGGCGCGTCGGCGACCATTGCCGCCAATTCGAGTTCGAGGCCCATGCCGCAGATCGGGCAGAAACCGGCATGCGTCTGCCGCACTTGCGGGTGCATCGGGCAGGTATAGACCGGTCCCGAATAGCCCGCCGGAACGCGGTCGTATTTCCCGCCATCCGCTTCGCCTGCGCCCGCGTGTCCGCTGCAGTGAGAGTGACCGTCATCCTTCGCGGCCTCATGCTCCGGCACCAGGTGCATGCCGCACTTCGGGCAATCCCCCGGACCCTCCTGGCGGACTTCCGGGTGCATCGGGCAGGCATAGGCGCTCATGCGCCTGCTCTCCGCGCGAAATAGCGGTAAAGCGGCACCAGCAGGACGGCTCCATACCAACCGTAGAGAAAACTGCCGACGGCACCCCACGCGAAACCGGCGGGCGTGAGCCATTCGAAACCGGGCAGAAGCGGAGCCCAGGCTTCCAGCATGTGAAACCTGTCGGGCACCAGCAGGCCAAACCCGATGCACAGCAGATAGGTCAGCAGGAGTAAGATGCTCGCGGTCCATCCCCACACAAGAATATCGCGTTTCATTGTGTGCATGACCAGTTCCTCCTGTCCGTCGTTCAAGGTCTACTTGAGATCGTGCTCCGCTTGTGCGTTATGACGTGCCGCCCGCTCAGCAGTCGGACTGGGGCAGTCCGACTGTCCGTTGCCGCGCCATGGTCACCCTAACACGGCTCATCTGCGAATCATCCAAATCTGTATGATCCATCGCTGGGATCCATCCAGGCATGGTCGATAAGCGAACACTCCATCGTAAAGCAGGTGATCTGCGCCTCCCAACCTTGATCATCATTTCCGACATCTGGTGTTCCCCAGGGCGCTCGGGAATCGTGCCGGCCTCGGCCAACTTTGACCGTGGGGGCTCACAGGCTTGACGAGGAGCTTTCGAAAGACGAGCCTTGCCCTCGGCAATAGACCCCTGCATTTCGCTTCGAGTCCCCGACACAGCACTACCTGGGTCCAGCGGACGGTGGTGATGATCTTATCCAAACTGCCAATCGAATCGCGGCTTTGAGCTGGAACGGATGTGACCAGAGGTCAGCGTTGGCGTGCGCGCTCAGGTTGATGACCGGCTCAGACTCACCGTAAGGTACAGGATTGTAGTCGCCGCCTTGTTTCGCGAGCAGAGTGTCCGGTCGGTGCCCGTTGCCGCCGCCAGTTTCGAGTTTCGGCTCGCGGCGGCCCTATTGGAAAAGTAGTCATGAATCTGGGGATTGCCATCACGCCGCTCGATGCGGCCGCTATTCTCATCGTAGTGGCCGCCGCTCTCGGATATCTCAACCATCGCTTCCTCGGCCTGCCCCAATCGGTCGGACTCACCGTAATGGGCGCTGTAGCATCACTTATAGTCATCGGGATCGATCGGCTGCTTCCTGCAAGCACAGCTGGCGAAGACGTCCTGGGCTTCATCACCGGAATCGATTTTCAGGCCACGCTGATGGACGGTATGCTGTCATTCCTGCTGTTCGCAGGTGCGCTCCACGTCGATTGGAGCGACATGCGGCGCGGGCGCTGGCCCATTCTCGTCTTGAGTACTGTCGGCGTCCTGATCTCGACCATGATCATCGGCGGCGGATTCCATCTCCTGACGCACGCGCTCGGGCTCGATTTGCCGCTAGTGTGGTGTCTTGTGTTCGGCGCGTTGATCAGCCCGACCGATCCGGTGGCAGTGATGAGCGTGCTCAAGCGCGCCAGCGTCGGGCCGACACTGCAAGCGACGGTCGCGGGCGAAAGCCTGTTCAACGACGGCGTCGGCGTAGTGGTCTTTGCGATCGTCCTCGCCACGGCTCTGAGCGGCGATGCTTTCTCAGTGACCCACGGGCTCGAGCTGTTTTTCATCGAGGCAGGCGGCGGTGTGGCGCTCGGGCTGGTGACCGGTTGGGTGGCGTTCCGCGCAATGCGCTCGATCGACGAATATAATGTCGAAGTGCTGATCAGCCTTGCGGTTGTCATGGGCGGCTATGCGCTCGCGCGCCAGCTTCACATCAGCGGACCGGTGGCCATGGCCGTTGCGGGGCTGCTGATCGGCAATCACGGCGTCGCGCACGCCATGAGCGACACGACGCGCGACTATCTGCTCAAATTCTGGTCGTTGATCGACGAGATTCTCAACGCCGTGTTGTTTTTGCTCATTGGGCTGGTCGTCGTCACCATACCATTCGATCCTCGCCTTATCGTGGTTGGGCTGGCGACGATCCCACTGGTGCTGGCGGCGCGCGCGATCGCGGTGATGCTACCGCTCACTGCGATGCGGCCTTTCCTCAACCTGGGCCCGCTGGCACCGCCGATCCTGATCTGGGGGGGACTCCGCGGTGGCATTTCAGTGGCGCTGGCGCTGAGCTTGCCCGATGGACTGTCGCGGTCGGTGGAGCTGACCGCGACCTATATTGTGGTGCTGTTCGCCGTAATCGCACAAGGCGGGACGATCGCGCGGGTGATCGAATGGTGGCGGGCGCGGTATCAGGTAAGCAGTGAACGTAACTCTGGTGCGAGTTCTTGACCGGCAGCGCTTTGCGCTGGCATCGAGCGGTGCCGGAGTGAACCCCCAACCGCCATTGGCCGCCGTGTCGGTCACGCTGGTCGGTGCGGAGTTGGAACAGGAGATGGCGGAGTGCGGCGGTATTCTGCGCGCCGGGAGGATTCACCCATCTGTTGGTCGTCAAGCTTCCAGAGGAGGCTCGTCCGCATTTTGGTGCCGTCAATTCAAGCTTGAAGAACCGGTCGAAGTCGCGAAACGGCCAATGGTTGCCCGCCCAAACAAGCGCTCAAAAATGAGGTGTCGAGTCCTTAAAAAGGCATCGAACCAATAGCTTATCTGCCGCCTGCGGGCTCTTTACGGGCTTTCCGCAAGGGCCGCATTAAGTAAGCACATGAAAAATAACAACCAATGGCACCGAATTGGATGCCTCTTCTGGCACCATTCCTTTGTTCGCGGCAGTCCGCAACCCCGTCGCATTCCGCACGAAGCCGGCAAAATCGACGACACGGGTCCGCGGATCGGGCATTAGCTCACGTCGGTCAGCGCCACTCGCTCGCTCGGGGCTGCTTTTTTGACCTCGCAACTTCCAGTCGCTTGTCGCGACTTCCAGTCGCTTGTCGCGAAGAGCAAAGCAACGCCGTCGTCGCTGCGCTCCGGTCCGGAACGGTGTAGCGCTGCCAACCTAGTTCAGCGCGTCCTGGTCGTGAACCATATGACGTGGCGGGGACCCTTGCCGTTGCTGCGCGCGCGCACGACGACTTCTTCGACCGAAAACCCCGCGTCGCCCAGCCGGCGACGAAAGCGGTCGTCGGGTGCGGCCGACCAGATCGCGAGGACGCCGCCGGGGGTCAGCGCGCGGCGTGCAGCGGCAAGGCCGCGCAGCGAATAGAGGCTGTCGTTGCCGATCCGGGTCAGCCCGTCGGGTCCGTTGTCGACGTCGAGCAGGATCGCATCGTAAACGCCGGTGGCGCGTTCGATCAGCGCGCCGACATCGCCTTCGATCAGCGCGACGCGGGGGTCATCGAGGCAGCCCGCAGCAAGGTCGGCCATCGGTCCGCGCGCCCAGGCAATGATTTCTGGCACCAGCTCGGCGACGGTGACCGTCGCCGCGCCGCCCAGTTCGGCGAGCGCGGCGCGCAGCGTGAAGCCCATGCCATAGCCGCCGATCAGCACGTGTGCCGCGGGTCGATCGGATAAACGCTCGCACGCGAGGATCGCGAGCGCCTCTTCGGAGCCGCTCATCCGGCTGCTCATCAGCTCGTTGCGGTCGAGCACGATCATGAAATCGCCGCCGCGCCGATAGAGGCGCAGCTCCTCGCCATCGGCGACCTGCGCCGTGTCGATCAGTTCGCGGGGGGTCATCGGGCGGTGTCCGTCGTCATTACGTCGTCCCCGCTGCGGCAAAGCGCGCGCAAGGACAAGCCCCTGTAAAGCGCGCTTGGGTTTTCGCGCATTCGCTGCTAAGCGCGCGCCCATGCTGACAATCAATGCAATTACGGTGCGCCTTGGCGGGCGGACGATCCTCGATCGTGCCACGGCGGCAATCCCGCCCGGCGCGCGCGTTGGCCTGATCGGGCGCAACGGTGCGGGCAAGTCGACGCTCATGAAGGTCATGATCGGCGAGCTCGAAGCCGACGAGGGCGAGATCGAGATGCCGCGCGACACGCGCCTCGGCTATATCGCGCAGGAAGCTCCGGCGGGGACCGCGACTCCGTTCGACACCGTATTGGCTGCCGATATCGAGCGCGCTTCGCTGATGGAGGAAGCCGAGCATTGCGAGGATCCGCACCGGCTCGGCGACCTTCACGACCGGCTGCTCGCGATCGACGCCTACAGCGCCCCGGCGCGCGCGGCGCGGATCCTGATCGGGCTCGGTTTCGACGAGGAAATGCAGGGCCAGCCGCTCGACAGCTTCTCGGGCGGGTGGAAGATGCGCGTTGCGCTCGCCGCCTTGCTGTTTTCGGAGCCCGACGTGCTGCTGCTCGACGAGCCGTCGAACCATCTCGATCTCGAAGCGACTCTGTGGCTCGAGAACTTTCTCAAGGCCTATCCCGGCACGCTCCTCGTCATCAGCCACGAGCGCGACCTGCTCAACAACGTCGTCGACACGATCGTCCACCTCCAGGGCGGCCAGCTGACGATCTATCCCGGCGGTTATGACAGTTTCGAAACGCAACGCGCCGAGCGCGCGGCGCAGCTTGAGGCGGCCAAGGCGTCGCAGGATTCGCAGCGCGCGCGCCTGCAGGAATATGTCGCGAAGAATTCGGCGCGCGCGTCGACCGCGAAACAGGCGCAGTCGCGTGCCAAGATGCTCGCCAAGATGCAGCCGATCGCCGCGCTCGTCGACGATCCCAGCCTCAGCTTCGATTTTCCCGATCCGACCGAGCTGCGCCCGCCGCTGATCACGCTCGATCTCGCCGCGGTCGGCTATGTCCCAGACAAACCGATCCTCCAGCGGCTCAACCTGCGGATCGATCCCGACGATCGGATCGCGCTGCTCGGCCGCAACGGCAACGGCAAGACGACGCTGGCGCGATTGCTCGCGGCGCAGCTGACCCCGATGGAAGGCGAAATGAACGCCTCGGGCAAGATGCAGGTCGGCTATTTCACCCAGTACCAGGTCGAGGAATTGGCCGGCGACGACACCCCGCTCGAGCACATGACGCGCGCCATGAAGGGCAAGACGCCCGGCGCGGTGCGCGCGCAGCTCGGCCGCTTCGGCTTTTCGGGCGAGCGTGCGACGCAGCGCGTTGCCAAGATGTCGGGCGGCGAGCGTGCGCGTCTCGCGCTCGCTCTGGTAACGCGCGATGCGCCGCATCTGCTGATCCTCGACGAGCCGACCAACCATCTCGACGTCG
>CAZHWG010000072.1:0-7559 GCA_964535925.1 uncultured Sphingorhabdus sp. | reverse complement strand
ACAGCGCCTCGCCCGATCCCGGCGGGCGCGGCTTGTTGAGCCACAGATGCCCGCCATAGCCGGCATCGGTCTGCGCGCTGGTCTGCATGAAGGCGACCCAGCTGTGCGGCAGCAGGCGCGTGCCCTTGCCGTCGAGACCGGCGAAGCCGTCGTTGCGCAGCAGTTCGCCGATCTTGGCGTAGTCGCGCGCGGTGGCGTGCATGATCGAGCCGCCGATCATCGTGCCAGCGGCGTCGAACTCGGGGGTCAGGCTGGCGATCCCGGCGGGTTGGGTCAGCCGCCCATGGAGATAGCGCAGCATCGCGTCGCGGCGTGCGGTCGGATCCTTGCTCGGGGTCAGTGCACGCGCGAGTATGTCGGCGACGATGACGCTCGTTGCGCTCGAATAATTGTACACCTCGTCGGGCTCGGCGGCGAGCGGCTGGCCCTCGGCATAGGCCGCCATGTCGCCCGATCCGCCGAGGAACAGCATCCGCACGGTATCGCTGTCGTAGACCGGATCGCCTTCCTCGACATGCTCGATGCCCGACGACATGTGGAGCAGGTGGCGCAGCGTGATCGCGCCGCGCGGATCGCCTGGCCGCTGCCAGGCGGGGATCGGCGCGGGAGCATCGAGCGACAGCTTGCCGTCTGCGACCATCATCCCCGCCACGATCGCGGTCACCGTCTTGGCCATCGACCAGCTGATGAGCTTGCTGTCGGGGCCGAAGCCGGGCGCATAGCGTTCGATGATCGGCTCGCCATCCTGGAGGACGAGCAACGCGCGCGTTTCGCCCATGTCGCCACCGGCAAAGAGTGCATCGACGATGCGCGTTACCGCCGCGCGGTCGCGATCCGCGGGGATCGCAATCAACGGCGCGCTCAGCGTCGATGTCGGCGCATCGACGCTGGCGACGGGGCGAGGCACCGCGAACGCAGTGGTGGCAAGCGTGGCGGCGATTGCGGCAAGGCCAAGGCTTGCCAGCACGATCGATTTGTTCTTCATGGCGCCGATGGATAGCAAGCAACCGCCCGCCGCAACAGCCGCCAAACCGATTTCCCGCTGGAAAATCGTCACGCTTGGCATCGTCGCGCTGCTGATCGCGCTCATCGTGTGGCAATATCCCGGCCTGAAGGCGCAGGCCGAGGCGGGCAGCGCCTATGGCGCGCGCGTCGGTTGTTCGTGCCGCTATGTCGAAAACCGCGAACTCGGCAATTGCGAGAGCGATTTCGAGCCCGGCATGGAAATGGTCAGCCTGTCCGACGATCCAGAAACACGCACCGTTACCGCTTCGGTGCCGCTGCTCGGTAGCGCCAGCGCGCGTTATGCGGGCCTGTCGGGCTGCATCCTCGTTCCCGAGGATTGAGCGGCAGGGCGTCCCCTAAGCCGCTTCGGCCAGCTGCGCCGCCTCGGTCGCGACGATCCAGCCGCCGCCGCAGACGCGCGTCCCATCGTAGATCACCGCCGCCTGGCCGGGCGAAACGCCGTATTCGGCCGTTTCGAACACCAGCCGGTCGCCAACCAGCCGCGCGGGCACGGGCTTGGCGAGCGAACGCACCTTGGCGGTGACGGGGCCGGTCGGCGCGGCGCCAATCCAGTTGATATCGGAAATGTGCGCGGCGACGACCGCGAGCGCGCGCTTGGGCCCGACGACGACACGGCGGCTTTCGGCCTCGATCCGCACGACGTAGAGCGGTTCGGCCTGGCCGCCGATGTCGAGCCCCTTGCGCTGGCCGACGGTGAAATGGACGATGCCGCGGTGGGTGCCGAGCACGCGCCCGTCGAGCGCGACGATCTCGCCGCCCTCGGCCGCCTCGGGCCGGACTTTCTTGACGATGCTCGCGTAATCGCCGTTCGGCACGAAGCAGATGTCCTGGCTGTCGGGCTTGGCTGCGATCGCGAGGCCCATTTCGGTTGCGAGCTCGCGCACGCGCGCCTTGGGCAGGCCGCCGAGCGGGAAGCGCAGATAATCGAGCTGGTCGTTCGTCGTCGCGAAGAGGAAATAGCTCTGGTCGCGGGCCGGGTCGACCGCGCGGTGGAGTTCGGAGCCCTGTTCACCGACGATCCGCTGGACATAATGTCCGGTGGCGAGACAATCGGCATCCATCGACCGGGCAAAGGCCAGCAGGTCGGTGAACTTCACCCCCATGTTGCATTTGACGCACGGGATCGGCGTGCGCCCGGCGAGATATTCGTCGGCGAAATCGTCGATCACCGAAGCGCGGAAATCGCTTTCCTTGTCGATGACATAATGCGCGATGCCGAGCCGTTCGGCGACTGCGCGCGCGTCGCGGATATCCTGCCCGGCGCAGCAGCTGCCCGACCGGCCGACCGCTTCGCCATGGTCGTAGAGCTGCAGCGTGATGCCGATGACTTCGGCGTTGGTGCGCGCGGCAAGGCCGGCGACGACGCTCGAATCGACGCCGCCCGACATGGCGACGACGATGCGGCTGCGCCCGGTGCGGGCGGGAAGGTCAAACGGATTTTCCATGATCGCCGCCCCCATAGCGGGGAATTGCGATGATTTCCAGCGCAGCGACGCCTACGGTTAACCTGCGCTAACCAGATGTGAAGAGCGCATTTACTCCCCCTACACCCTTCGCGCGTAGAGCGGGGAGGCGATGAACGAATCTCTCTTTACCCATGGCGCCTTTGATAGCGCACGGCCGCTCGCGAAACCCGATTTCGAAGTGATGATGACGCTCGCCTCGTTGCGCCAGGTCAATTCGCCGACTGCGCGGCTGGCGATGGTGCGGGGCGAAAGGGGCGCGCTGTTGGACCCGGATTGCACGCTCGCGATCCTCGCCGGGATGAATTCCGCAGCGTCGCAGCATTGCAGTGCGATCGCTTCATTTTACGACCTGTCGCATCTCGCCGCAAACGAAGGCTGGCCGCTGCTCGGGTCTGAACGCGCCGTTAACCTTGGGATTTCAACCTATGTTCAGTCCCTCGCCCTAGATGCGACGAACCCACCCGAGTTATCCGGAAGTTTTGAGGACGTATGATCGAAAATCAGAAAATCAGGCCCGCGCAGGTCGTCGGTCCCCTCGGGGAGCCGCTGACCGTCGATTCGCTGCCGCCGCCCGAAACGACCCGCTGGGTCGTGCGGCGCAAGGCAGAGGTTGTCGCCGCGGTCAATGGCGGGTTGCTCAGCGTCGACGACGTCTGCGACCGCTATGGCCTGACGACCGAGGAGTTCGCCGGCTGGCAGCGGGCGATCGATCGCTCGGGCATGCCCGGTCTTCGCGTCACCCGGATCCAGCATTATCGCGACCTGTACGAGCGCCAGCAGAAATACTGACGATCGGGTCGGCGAGCGATCGCGAGATCGTTTTGACAGCGTAATAAGATAGCAATAGGGTCGTCTTCGGGCGGCCCTTTTGTTACGCTGTCCGATCGCGACGGCGCTGTGACGAATGACCTTTCGGTAACGGAACAATCTTTCGCCTCGGCGGTTTCTCTCTCAACGGCCAATACGGATTCATTGCCGTAAGTACAGGTTCAACAGGAGGATAACATGGGTATCATTATCGCAATCATCGTCGGCGGCATTATTGGGTGGCTCGCCAGCATCGTCATGCGCACCGACGCACAGCAGGGCATCCTGCTCAACGTCATCGTCGGCGTCGTCGGTTCGTTCATCGGCACCTGGATCGGTGGCATGTTCGGTTCGGGCGCGTCGCTTTCGGTCTTCAGCCCGATCGGCCTGCTGTGGTCGCTGATCGGCGCCGTCGTCCTGCTCGCGATCGTTAATCTTGTTCGTCGCGGCAGCGTTCGCTAAATTAGCGCGAAACAACTCGACTAAGGATTGGCCCGGCTTTTGCCGGGCCTTTTCTTTGTGCGCCTTCGGGAAAATGGGTCTATACGGCGCCGATCCCGACACATTTACGACATGGATCGGTGGCAGGCGGTATAAATACAGGCTTGCATCGGGTGACCTATTTAGATAATACACCGACGGTCTGAACCAGCCTTGGATATGCGGAAGTGAAATCGATGAATCTCGAAAGCCCGATTGCCGGCGACACCCAATGGCAAGATGTCACGTCCGAGGCTCCCTCGCGGCGGCGGCGCAACATCATCATAGCGGTCGTCGTCGCGCTGATCGCGATCGCGGCAATCGCCTTTGCGATGACGCGTGGTGGCGGCGAGGCGGCTCCGGCCGCGACCCCCGCCGCAGCGGACGGCGCCGATGGCAAGGGTGCCGCGGTCGTGTCGGTCATTGTGCCCGGCAACCAGACCGTAACGCGAGAGATCACAACTACCGGTAGCCTGGCGGCGCGCCGCGAAATGCCCGTCGGCATCGCTGGCGAGGGCGGCCAGGTGTCGCGCGTGCTGGTCGAACCGGGTCAATGGGTCGGCGCTGGGCAGACGCTCGCGACGATCGACGCTTCGGTGCAGACCCAGAATGCCAACGCGCTCGCCGCGCAGGTCCGCGTCGCGCAGGCTGACGCCAACCTCGCGCAGGCAGAACTCGATCGCGCCCGCAAGCTGGTCGAGCGCGGGTTCATCTCGCAGGCCGATATCGACAAGAAGACGGCAACGCGCGACGCTGCCAATGCGCGCGTATCGGTCGCCCAGGCGCAACTCGCCCAGGCGCAGGCGAGCAATCGCCGCCTCGCCATCCGGGCGCCCGCGGCGGGCCTCGTGCTGACGCGCAATGTCGAGCCGGGACAGGTCGTCAGCGCCGGTTCGGGCGCGCTGTTCACCATCGCCAAGGGCGGCGAAATGGAACTTCTCGCGCAATTGAGCGAGGACGACCTCGCACAGATTTCGGTCGGCGTTCCGGCGACCGTCGTGCCGGTCGGATCGAACCGCGAGATTACCGGCAACGTCTGGCAGATTTCCCCCGTGATCGATGCGCAGAATCGCCAAGGCACCGCGCGGATCGCGGTCCCATATGATCGCGGTATCCGCCCCGGCGGCTTTGCCAGCGCGACGATAAAGTCAGGCGCGAGCAGCGCGCCGGTGCTGCCAGAATCGGCGGTGATGAACGACGCGCAGGGCAATTACGTCTATATCGTCGACAAGGATAACAAGATCGTCCGCCGCACGGTGACGACGGGAACGGTAACCGCAGCGGGCCTGACGATTGCCTCGGGATTGACCGGCAACGAGCGCGTCGTTGCGTTTGCCGGCGGCTTTCTCAACCCCGGCGAGACCGTCAAGCCCAAGTCGATGGCACAGTCAGCGGGCACGCCCGCGACTTCGGCCAGATAGCGCAACCATGCTCAGCGGGACCGACACATGAATTTTCGTAATATCTCGGCCTGGTCGATCCGCAATCCGGTGGTGCCGCTAGTACTATTTGCCGGGCTCCTGCTCGCCGGTCTCGTCAGCTTTGCCCGACTCGACGTCAACAATAACCCCGACATCGATTTCCCTGCGGTCCAGGTAACGATCGTCCAGCCGGGTGCCGCGCCGACCGAAATCGAGACGCAGATCACCCAGCGGGTCGAAGCCGCGATCCGGTCGATCAATGGCGTCGATTCGATCAATTCGACCTCGTCGGAGGGTCGGGCGAGCGTCTTCGTCCAGTTCCAGATCGGCACCGGCATCGACGTCAACGACGCGGTCGCAGAGGTCAAGAATGCGGTCGACCAGACGCGCAGCGAGCTGCCCGACGGCATTCTCGAGCCGCAAGTGTCGAAGGTCGACATCGCCAGCCAGCCGATCGGTTAGTACGCGGTCGAGGCGTCGGACATGACGCTCGAACAGCTGTCGTGGTTCGTCGACGACACCGTGTCGAAGCGATTGCTCGGCATTGAGGGCATGGCCAATGTCGGGCGCAGCGGCGGCGTCGACCGCGAAATTCGCGTCATCCTCGACCCCGCACGTATGCAGGCGCTTGGTGTTACCGCGTCGCAGATCAACAACGCGCTGCGCTCGGTCAATTTCAACGCCGCGGGCGGTCAGGCGGAGATCGCCGGATCGCGCCAGTCGGTCCGCGTCCTCGGCAATGCCGGCACCGCGCTGGCGCTAGCGCAGACGCGTATCGGGATCGGCGGCGGGCGCACGATCGCGCTGCAGGACGTCGCCGAGGTGTCGGACGGCTACGGCGAACAGCGATCGATTGCCAAGGTCGACGGCAAGCAGGTCGTCATTTTCAGCATGCAGCGCGCCAAGGGCTCGTCGGACGTTACCGTCTATGACGAGGCGGTCGCCACGCTCGACAAGCTCGAAACCGAAAATCCGGGCGTCACCTTCCGTTCGCTGGGCACCAGCGTCGATTATACGCGCGGACAATATCACAGTTCGATCGAGGCGATGGTCGAAGGCGCCGTGCTCGCCGTTATCGTCGTCTTCCTGTTCCTGCGCGACTGGCGTTCGACGATCATCTCGGCGATCGCGATCCCGCTGTCGGCGATCCCGACCTTCTGGTTCATGGACCTGATGGGATTTTCTCTGAACGGCCTGAGCCTTCTCGCGCTCGGCCTTGTTGCGGGCGTTCTGGTCGATGACGCGATCGTCGAGATCGAGAATATCGTGCGCCACATGCGGATGGGCAAATCGGCCTATCAGGCATCGATCGATGCCGCCGACGAGATCGGTCTCGCGGTTGTCGCGACGACGATGTCGATTGTCGCGGTGTTCCTGCCGGTTGCGCTGATGCCCGGAATTTCGGGCCAGTTCTTCAAGAGCTTCGGCTTTACCGTCGTTGCCGCGGTGCTGATGAGTCTCGCGGTCGCGCGGATGATCACGCCGATGATGGCGGCGTATTTCCTCAAGGCCAAGGGCAAGCGGTCGCACGGCGAAGGCTGGATGATGGACCGCTATATGAGCATCCTCAAATGGACGCTCAAGCATCGCTGGTCATCGGTGGTCGCGGGAACGACCGACTTGCTGCTGACTGTCGCGATGTTCGCGATCATCCCGCAACAGTTCCAGCCGACGGTCAACAGCAACGACAGCCAGGTCAAGATCGAGATGGTACCCGGTACGACGATCCAGCAGACCGAGGCGCTGGCCGACCGCGTCGGGGCGATCCTGTCGGCGCAGCCCGAGGTCGAGATCGCGCTCGAATCGATCCGCGAGGGCAGCGCCAACATCTATATCACGCTGAAAGAAGACCGCACGATGACGAGCGTGGAGTGGGAGCGTTCGCTCGCCCCGCGCCTCGCCCAGATCGCCGATGCGCGCGTCAGCTTCGCATCGCAGAACAATGGCGGCGGCGGCGGCGGTTCCGGCCGCGACATATCGATCATGCTGACCGGGTCGAATCCGGCGCTGCTCGAAAAGACCTCGGCGACGCTCGTCGAGCAGATGAAAACGCTGGACAAGCTGGTCGTTGCCCCGCGCGTCGCCTCGGACATGCGACGTCCAGAGATCATCGTCAAACCGCGCCTCGACCTCGCTGCCTCGCTCGGCGTCACGACTGCCTCGCTCAGCCAGGCGATCCGTATCGCCACGCTCGGCGATATCGATCAGAACAGCGCCAAGTTCTCGCTGTCCGATCGCCAGATCCCGATCCGCGTGATGTTGCCGCAGGAATCGCGCCGCGATTTCTCGACGATCGAGAACCTGCCCGTGCCGACGGCGAGCGGCGGCACCGTGCCTTTGAGCCGCGTTGCCGAAATCT
>CAZHWG010000071.1:0-7615 GCA_964535925.1 uncultured Sphingorhabdus sp. | reverse complement strand
GTCGCAATGGCCGCGGCGATGATCTTTTCGCCGACGAGATAGCTCTCGTTCGCCGGGCTCGGCCCGATATGGACCGCCTCGTCGGCCGAGCGGACGTGCAGCGCCTTGGCGTCGGCGTCGGAATAGACCGCGACGGTGCGGATACCCATGCGCCGCGCGGTGCGGATGATGCGACAGGCGATCTCGCCGCGATTGGCGATAAGGAGCGATCGGATCATAGCGACCGAATGCCTGCGCTGGACTGTGGCGTGTTCATGCGCCTTCCCTAGCGGGCGGCACCCAGTGTGAAAAGGGCGGCCATCGCCGCCCGTCTCTCGCTATTGCCGAGCGCGCAAGACTAGCCTGTCGAAGCGGTCTGGCCGTCGTTTGCGTCCGACCGGCGCGAGCGCCGGGCGTTGAGCCAGGTGCACAGTTCGTCGAACGACATCGGGCAGTCGAAGTGGACACCGATGCGGCGGCCGTCGGTCCAGCGGATCCACGCGCCCTTGGTCGGCAGTCCGTCGAACTGGACGGTGACGTGATCGCCGCTCAGCCCGACCGGACCGGTTTCGAGCTTGGCACCACCGAGCGAGATATCGAGCACCCGGACGAGTTTCGATTCCATCCCGCAGACAAGCCGCGCGACGGTTTCGAAATGGATCCGCGGCGGACGGCGCGGAGGATCCTTGCTGGTCGGATGGAGCAATCGGTCGAGGTCGATCGGCTGGACAAAGCGAAAGCCGGCCTCGCCTTCGCGCGCCCAGACGAGCTTCGAAGCGATGCGTTGGCCATTGGGAAATTCGACGAGCGCCTCTTCATCGACATGTAGGTCGCTGTAGACATTGGCCTTCATGCCTTCGGCCGAGATATCGCGGAGCAGGCAAAGCGTTTCACCACAGTCGTCGGTCAGCTTGGCGGTGAAACGCACCGTATGGTGGCGCTCCGCTTCACGGCGTTCGCGCGGCTTTCCCGATCGGCCCCCGGCAGAAGGGCTGGTGTCGTCGTCGGGACAATGTTGTGCCATGATCGTATCTTTCTGGCTTTCGCCGGATCCGTAACTCCACCCCTTTTTTGATCCTGAAGCGTAACGGCGCACCGCGCCATTACCCGTCATCGCAAGTTCGCGTCATGCCGTTAAGGAAGCGTTATCGCCACAGAGCCGCAACAGAAGAAAGCAAGGCAAGGTCCGCCGCCTTCCGGCTGTATTCAATCATGAACATGCCGATGATGAATAAAAACGGCGGATGATTTTTATTTAAGCGTCACAATTATAGGAAAATTACCAGCCGGATTTGCGGATTTAGTGCGTCGCCGTGCAGTTCGACTCGGGATTTTCGACGATCACATCCTGAACACGCCGAACTGGGCGCGTTCGGGGATCGGGGCGTTGAGCGTTGCGGCGAAGGCGAGGCCAAGCACGTCGCGCGTCTGAGCGGGGTCGATGACGCCGTCGTCCCACAGCCGCGCGGTGGCGTGATAGGGGTTGCCTTCGTCTTCATATTTCTGGCGGACGGGGGCCTTGAAGGCTTCGGCCTCTTCGGCGGTCCATGACTCGGCGTCGCGGTGGACGGTGGCGAGCACGCTGGCCGCCTGTTCGCCGCCCATCACGCTGATCCGCGCATTGGGCCAGGTGAACAGGAAGCGCGGATCGTAGGCGCGTCCGCACATGCCGTAATTGCCCGCGCCGAAGCTGCCGCCGATGACGACGGTGACCTTGGGGACAGACGCGGTCGCGACCGCGGTGACGAGCTTGGCGCCGTGCTTGGCGATCCCCTCGGCCTCGTACTTGCCGCCGACCATGAAGCCCGAGATGTTCTGGAGGAAAAGCAGCGGGATGCGGCGCTGGCAGGCGAGTTCGATGAAGTGCGCGCCCTTGACCGCGCTTTCGGAGAACAGCACGCCGTTGTTGGCGAGGATCGCGACGGGCATCCCCCAGATATGCGCGAAACCGCAGACGAGCGTCGGGCCGTAGAGCGATTTGAATTCGTGGAATTCGCTGCCGTCGACGATCCGCGCGATGACTTCGTGGACGTCGTAGGGGGCGCGGACATCGTCGGGGATGATGCTGTAGAGCTCCTCGGGATCGAACTTCGGCGGGCGCGGGTCGCGCATCGCGATGTCGGGCGCGCGGTCTTCGGGCAGGGTCGAGACGATGTCGCGGACGATCGTCAGCGCGTGCTCGTCATTCTCGGCAAGGTGATCGACGACTCCCGAGGTGCGCGCGTGGAGGTCGCCGCCGCCGAGATCCTCGGACGTAATCTCCTCGCCCGTCGCGGCCTTGACCAGCGGCGGGCCGGCGAGGAAGATCGTCCCCTGCTCCTTCACGATGACGCTCTCGTCGCTCATCGCGGGGACGTAGGCGCCGCCGGCGGTGCAGCTGCCCATGACGCAGGCGATCTGTGCGATGCCCTGCGCCGACATGTTCGCCTGGTTGAAGAAGATGCGGCCGAAATGGTCGCGGTCGGGAAAGACCTCGGCCTGGTGCGGCAGGTTCGCGCCGCCGCTGTCGACGAGGTAGACGCACGGCAGGCGGTTGGCCTGCGCAATTTCCTGCGCGCGCAGGTGCTTCTTGACCGTCATCGGATAGTACGTGCCGCCTTTGACGGTGGCATCGTTGCAGACGATCATCGTCGTACGGCCCGAGACGCGACCGATGCCGGCGATCATCCCCGCGCCGGGGATCTCCCCGCCATACATGTCGCCCGCGGCGAGCTGGCCGATCTCGAGAAAGGGACTGCCCGGATCGAGCAGACGCTCGACGCGCTCGCGAGGGAGCAGCTTGCCGCGCGCCGCGTGGCGTTCGCGCGATTTCTCGCTGCCGCCCTTGGCCGCTTCGGCGACGCGCGCCCACAGTTCGTCCCTGAGCGCGCGGTTGTGCGCGGCGTTGGCCTGGGCCTGGTCGCTGGCGAGGTCGAGTTTGGTATCAAGAATGGGGGCGCTCATGACATCTCCTGGTTGCGCGCTTTGCCTAGCGGGGGCGGGCGCGCAAGCCAAGCCGTCAGGCCGATCGCGCGCGCGGCTGAACACGCGTGCGAACAATGAGGCCGCTAGCCGGCCTCGCGGATAATCAATGGCTCGTCATTCGAACGATCGACGGGTGGCGCGTGCAAAGCCCGTTGTTGATCACGAATCGGCGGTCGATTTCGTGGACGCGCCGGGAACGTCCTTGACCACCAGGTAGCGCCACACGCCGACGCAGTTGATGACCAGGAGCGCGATGTTCTGCCAGCCGATGCCTTCGCTGTCGTCCTGCCAGAAGCCCCAGGCGATCAGCGCCGCCGAGCTGGTGACGAAGACGACGAACGCCCAGCCGGTCCAGCGCCGCCCGAGGTTGAGCGAGACGACGAGCGCGGCGAGCGTCGCGGCGGCGGCACCGTAATATTGCAGGCCATCGAGCAGCGTCTGGTTCATCGCCTCCGCCTAACGGTAATCGACGCAATTGCAAGCGCTTGGCGTTATTGCGGCAGGTCGGCGCGCGCCTTGACGTAGGCGATCACCGCGGCGCGTTCGCGCGGCGTGAGGTAGGAGAAATGGTCCTTGCCGACCAGCGCCATCAGCCCGAGCTTGCGGCCCGGAAGGCCTTCGCCGGTGGTCAGCAACCGGTCGAGCTGCGCCGCGCTATAGGCCGAGGCGATAGTGAGGTCGGGTGTGAAATCCTCGATCCCTCCAAGGTCCGCGCCATGGCATTCGGCGCAGGTGTTGCGCGCGACATAGCGCCCGAATGCATGGCGCTCGCCAAGGTCGACCGGCTCGCTCGCCTTATAGTCGGCCACGTTCTGGGCGGCGGTCTTCAGTTTCCCCGTCGCGATCATCTGCTTGACCGCGTCGTTGAACACCGGGGCGGGTGTTGCCGCGCCCGATGGGTTGATCGTCCGCAAGTGCGCGATCAGCGCGGTCATGTCGGCCGCGCTGAGGCGCTGAAACGTCTCCGACGGCATGACCCACATATCGCCACGCATCGGATGGACGCCTGCGCGCAGCTTCGCTCGAGCTGCTCATCGGACATGTCGGGGAGGATGCGGGTGAGGTTCGACGCATAGATGCCGTCGAACGGCGGCTCGAATACACCGAAGTTGGCCCCCTCGAGCGTCGGCGTGTGGCAGCCGCGACAGCCGAGCACGTGGCTGAGGCGTTCGCCATGCGCCTGGATCACGGCATGATTGTCCGACGTGGCGCCGTCGAAGACCAGCTCGGTGGCGGCCGGCTGCAATTGCGCCGCGCCGGTCGCCTGGTCATCGGCGGACGATCCGCACCCCGCAAGGCTCAACGCCGCCACGCCCGCCATCGCCAAATTCACCGCTGCTGTGAGATAAGAAGTACGCATCGTCATGCCCTTCCCTGGTCCCGCCCGGCGAGGTGCTAATCCTATTCCAGGTCAGTGTCATCGCGATTTTGCCGCGTGCGCGTTGGCAAGTTCCCGACCCAAGGCATTCCAGTTATGGCAATTCTGGAGCAAGTATTGACAAACGATGGATAAATCAGACCAAGCGGCGACTGGCCGGGTTAAAGTGACGGATCAATTAAATTATGCTATGCCTTTCGCAGGAGGGCTTGGAATGACCTATTGGACACTCAAGGGGCGTGAACTGGCCAACTGCAATTGCGACTATGGCTGCAATTGCCAGTTCGGCGGACTTCCCGACAAGGGCAACTGCCAGGCGGTCTTCGGCCTCGCCATCGACGAGGGGAAACACGGCGATACCGACATTTCAGGCCTCAACATCGGCGCGGTGTTCAAATGGCCCGGGCCGATTCACGAAGGCCACGGCGAATGCGTCGCCTATGTCGACGAGCGCGCCGACGAGGACCAGCGGGGCGCCCTGCTGACGATCATGACCGGCGGCGACACCGACCCGATGGCGACGATGTTCGCCGTCTTCGCATCGACGATAGAGACGATGCACGAACCGATCTTCGCGCCGATCGAATTCGACGTCGATATCGAAGGGCGGACCGCCAAGATGCACATTCCCGGCCATATCGACATGACCGGCGAACCGATCAGGAGCCCGGTCGACGGCAGCGAGGTTCGCGCGCGGATCCACCTGCCCGACGGCTTCGAATATGAATATGCCGATATCGGATCGGCCTCGAGCAGGTCGCGCGATCCCATGCCGATGGAACTGTCGTCGAGCTATGGCCAGTTCGCGCACCTCCACCTCGACAGTCACGGTGTCGTCCGCGCCTGATGGGCCGGATCGCCGAGGCGGCGCTGCGCCGCCATCGCGCAATCACGATAGCGGCGCTGGCGCTGCTGGTGCTCATCGCCTGGGCCTGGATCGCGCTCGGCGCGGGCATGGGCATGCCGGTCCATGCGGCGCTGTCGCCCTTTCCCCATAACCTGAAGGCGATGCCCGCCATGGGCGGCGCGGCGGGGTTCGCGCTGACCTTTTCGATGTGGTGGGTGATGATGATCGCGATGATGCTGCCGTCGGCGGCGCCCATTGTGCTGCTCTACGCCCGCGCCAGACATCGCCGCGCCGGCGATTCCGCCGCGCCGACTGCCGTCTTCGTGCTCGGCTACCTGATCGTCTGGGGAGTCTTCTCGGCGCTGGCCGCGCTCGGCCAGTCATGGCTGCAGATGCACGCGCTGATATCCACGATGTCGATGCAGTCGGCGGACCGCTGGCTCTCGGCGATCGTCCTGCTTGCTGCGGGAGTCTATCAGCTCAGTCCGTTGAAGGACGCGTGCCTTGCCAGCTGTCGCAACCCGGCGGCGTTCATCAGCCGCCATTACCGCCCCGGGTCGACCGGCGCGTTCAGGCTCGGCCTGATCCACGGCGGCTATTGCCTCGGCTGCTGCTGGCTGCTGATGGCGATCCTGTTCGTCGGCGGGACGATGAACCTTGCCTGGATCGCGCTGCTGACGCTGCTCGTCGCGGCCGAGAAGATGCTGCCGCACGGTCGCCGCATCGCCATCGTCACCGGTATCGGCCTGGTCGGCTGGGGCGTCGCGACGCTGTTCGTCTAGGCGCCGATGATCTCGCGCCCGATCAGCATCCGGCGGATCTCGTTGGTGCCGGCACCGATGTCGAGCAGTTTCGCGTCGCGAAAATAGCGTTCGACCGGCCAGTCCTTGGTATAGCCCGCGCCGCCCAGCGCCTGGATCGCCTCGCCCGCGACCTTCACCGCGTTTTCGGAGGCAAGCAGGATCGCGGCGGCGGCGTCGAAACGCGTCGTGCGCCCGGCGTCGCACGCCCTGGCCACCGCATAGACATAGGCCCGGGCGGAGTTGAGCGCGAGATACATGTCGGCGACCTTGGCCTGCATCAGCTGAAACGACCCGATCGGCTTGCCGAACTGCTTGCGCTCGCGGACATAGGGTACGACGACATCGAGGCACGCCTGCATGATGCCGAGCTGGATGCCGCCCAATACGGTGCGCTCGTAGTCCAGCCCGCTCATCAGCACGCCGACGCCACCGTTTTCGGGGCCCATGATATTCTCTTCGGGCACTTCGCAGTCGGTGAAGACGAGCTCGGCAGTCGGGCTGCCGCGCATCCCCATCTTGTCGATCTTCTGACCGATGGCGAAGCCCGGCATATCCTTCTCGATCAGGAAGGTCGTGATGCCGCGACTGCCGTCGCCGGTCTTGGCATAGACGACGAGCGTATCGGCATAGGCGGCGTTGGTGATCCAGAACTTGGTGCCGTTGAGGACGTAGCCGGCATCGGTCTTCTGCGCCTTCAGCTTCATCGAGACGACGTCGCTGCCCGCATTGGATTCGGACATCGCGAGGCTGCCGACATGTTCGCCCGAGATCAGCTTGGGAAGATATTTGGCCTTTTGCTCCTCATTGGCCCAGCGCGCGATCTGGTTGACGCACAGGTTCGAATGGGCACCGTAGCTGAGGCCGATCGAAGCCGACGCGCGGCTGACCTCCTCGCACGCGATGACGTGTTCGAGATAACCGAGACCTAGTCCGCCATCGGCTTCGGCGACGGTAATCCCGTGCAGGCCGAGTGCGCCCATCTGCGGCCACAATTCGGTCGGGAACCAGTCGTCTGCGTCGATCTTCGCGGCGAGCGGTTCGATCTTGTCGCTGGCAAAGCGCCGCGTGGTGTCGCGGATCGCGTCGGGCATCTCGCCGAGCGCGAAGTCGAAGGTGGCAAGGTCGGTCATCGGGTCGCTTCCATGTATCGTCGGTTGGCGGCCTCGCTAGCAGCAAAGACGCCGTTTGAAAAAGGGGGGGCAAGACATTAGATGCGCTGCATACCCTTCCCGTCCCGTTGGTGCTGAGTAGGGACCGAGCCTGTCGCGGGCCCGTATCGAAGCGCGCTTCGCTACGCCATTGCGACACGCTCAATGGCTACTCAGGGCAAGCGGGTGCATTATCCGGAGCAGTTTCATGTCGAACACCCCCAGCCAGACGGCCACAGATCCCGTCGTCATCCTGTCGTACGCGCGCACCCCGATGGGGTCGATGCAGGGCGCGCTCGCCGATGCCAGCGCGACCGATCTCGGCGCGACCGCGGTCAAGGCGGCGGTCGAGCGCGCCGGGGTCACTGGCGACGCCATCGACCGCATCTACATGGGCTGCGTCCTGCCCGCCGGCCTCGGCCAGGCACCCGCGCGCCAGGCCGCGATCAAGGCCGGCCTGCCCGACGTGGGCGACGATGGCGCGCCCGACGTCGTC
>CAZHWG010000070.1:0-7626 GCA_964535925.1 uncultured Sphingorhabdus sp. | reverse complement strand
TGGTGGATGCGCCGTCTGCCGCGCGCGACGAACTTGAAATGCTTGACCGCATTGGTGACGTAGGTCGATTTTCGATCGATCCCCGCCTCGGCGAGCGCGCGGTCGAACAGCTGTCCGGCGGGCCCGACGAACGGGCGTCCCGCCAAATCCTCCTGGTCGCCCGGCTGCTCGCCGACGAAGACCAGCCGCGCGTCGACCGGCCCCTCGCCGAACACGGTCTGCGTCGCACATTGGTGCAGCGGGCAGCGCGTGCAGCGCAGCGCTTCGGCGCGCAGCGCCTGCCACGCGGCCTTACGGTTCGATCCGGGCGCCGCGCGCTCTTCGCTGGCCGTCGCTTTCATGCTGCTCTCGCGCCCACGCGCATCTGCGATCGATCCCGGGATTAGCGCGGTTTCGGGCATGTTTTGCCAGTATTTGCGCGGCATTTCCCTGGTCATCGCGCCGATCTTGACGCGCGCGGGGTTGGATATGCTCTTGTAATAGCTCTTCCAGACGTCCTCGATCGCGCCTTCGGGCGGCGCATCGCCCTTGGCCGCGCCCGGTCCTTCGCTCAGGCTCTTTCCGTCCCAGTGGATCGACAGCTCGGGGGTCAGGATAGACCAGCGCATGTGGGCGAAGCGTTCGACGAAGAACGGCGCGTTGGCGCGCACGATATGGTGTTCGGGTTCGAACCAGGCGACGAAGTGCTCATGCCCCTCGTCGTCCTCGATCTGGTGAAAGCGCACGGAGGCACGCATCGTGTCGATGTCGCGGCGGACCGATTGGGCGAGCTCTTCGATCCGCTTCATCAGCGGATTGGCGCGGTCATGCGCGATGCCCGGGTCGCGCTGGATCCGCCACAGGGCGGTGTAGAGCACCGCGAATCGTTCGGGATCGCGGTGACAGACCGCGCTGCGGGCAAGGTCGATAAAGTGCTTCGGAACGGTCAGCGCGCGGCTGCGCGCGGTGGCGGGTGGCGGCGCGGCATCTGCGGCGTGCGCGAATAGGTCCTGTTCGTCGCCCGCGACGTGCCAGGCAACGCGATCGGGCGGTATGTCGGCGATCGCCAGCGCGCGCGCCGCGCTACGCCAGCCGTCGAAATCGTCGGGCGCGGCGAGCGCGATCGCTCGCGGCGCGCCCGCCGGGCCGGTGCCTAGGGGCCCGTCATCACTCCCTGTCGTCGCCTGGGTCGACATCTTTCGCCTTGGCCTTTTCCTTCGGCTTGCGATTCTCGAAAACCTTGGAGATGCGCGCCTTTTCGGTCTCGCTCAACCCCTTCGCCGCGGCGGGGAACATCTCTTTTTCTTCCTCGTCGATGTGGTGGAGATAGTCGTGCTTGAGCGTCTTGAATCGCGTCAGCCAGCCCGGCGAGGACATGTCCATCTCGAACAATTCGGCGATGATGTCCTCGATCTCCTTGTGCTCGGACACGCTGTGCTTGGCATCCTGGTTGAGGTCGGGCTTGCCGAGCATCGTCGCATAGAGCGATTCCTCTTCTGCGGTGGCATGCGCACGGACCTCGACCTGGAAGCGTTCGAACAGCTCGCGCCGCCCCTCGCTGTCGCCCTGCGTCTTTTCGATGAGGTCGAGCAGCGTGCGGTGCGCCTCGTGATCGGCTTTGAGGTCCTTGAAGATTTCGACTTCTGCCATGTTCGTGCTCCCGGTTTCGTTTCCCAATCCCAACGAGCGCGTCGCGCGATCGTTGCATCGATATGTTTCAGCCGGCGAATAATTCGAACCGTTCGTAACCCCGGTCAACCGGCGGGTTTTTCTTCGTTTTCCAGGATCTCGCTCCTGAACCGGCGCGGCCTGGGTGGTGCGTCGCCCGCCGGCCAGCCTTCGCGCTGGCGCGTGCGGTCGCCATCGCTTTCCTCGGTCTGGTCGTGGAACAGCATGACCTGCGTTGGGAACGGCAGGTCGATGCCGTGCGCCTGCGCCGCCTCGTAGATCGCAAGGACGATGCGCGAACGAACGAGGACCTGATCGGTGCGGTGCGATGACGTCCACCAGCGTGCCCTGAGATCGACCGTCGAATCGCCCAGCCGCCAGGGCAAAACGTCGGGCGCGGGTTCGCTTTCGACGCCCTCGACCGACCGGATCGCCTTGAGGAAATAGCCTGCTGCCTGCGACGGCGAATCGGCATAGCCGATGCCGATGTCGACCTCGTCGCGGCGGAAATCGAACGCCGTGTTGACGATCACGGGCGAGGTATAGACGTCGCCATTGGGGATGATGACGCGGCGCCCGTCATAGGTCTTGATCAGCGTCGCCCGGCTCTCGATGTGCTCGACCGTGCCCTCGAATCCCTTGACGACGATCTGGTCGCCGCGCCGATACGGGCGGCGGATCAGCAGCAGCAGCCCGGCGAGCAGGTTCTGCAATATGTCCTTGAAGGCAAACCCGATCGCGACCGATCCGATGCCGAGCGCGGCGACGATGTCGCCCGGATGGACGGTGGGAAAGACGATCGCCGATGCCGACAGCAGCGCCAGCACCATGATCGCCCCGAAGGTCAGCGAGCCGAGCAGCTGGCCGAGATCGGGCCGCCCGCGCCGCGCGGCGAGCCTGACGACCCCGTGCCGCACGATCCGCCCGACGACCCAGACGATGATGATCAGGACCAGCGCCGCGACCAGCGCGGGGATCAGCGCGATGAAGCCGACATAGGCGTTCTGCATCTGCTGGTTGATGATCGTCGTGGCGTCGCGCATGACCCGTCAACCAACCGGCATTCGCTACGGTTCCGAAATGGTTGGTCTAAAAACTAGGCCGGCAGCAACAGGCTGGCATCGCCATAGCTGTAGAAGCGGTAGTCGTGGTCGATCGCGTGGGCATAGGCGGCCTGCATCGTCTCGCGCCCCATCAGTGCGCTGACCAGCATGAACAGCGTCGAACGCGGCAGGTGGAAGTTGGTCATCAGCCCGTCGATCCCGCGAAACCGGTATCCCGGCGTGATGAAGATCGCGGTGTCGCCTTCGAACGCCTCGATCGTTCCGGCCGCATTGGCCGCGCTTTCGATCAGCCGCAGCGAGGTCGTCCCGACCGCGATCACCCGCCCGCCGCGCGCGCGCACCGCGTTGAGCCGATCGGCGGTCGCCTGGTCGATCAGGCCCCATTCGGCGTGCATCGCGTGATCGTCGGTGTCGTCGGCCTTGACCGGCAGGAAGGTGCCCGCGCCGACATGCAGCGTCAGCGTTTCGTGCACGATGCCCGCATCGGCCAGCGCCGCCATCAGCCCCGGCGTGAAATGCAGCGCCGCGGTCGGCGCGGCGACCGCCCCGTCCTTGTCGGCAAACATCGTCTGGTAATCCTCGACATCGCGCGCGTCGGTCGGCCGCTTGCCCGCGATATAGGGGGGCAGGGGCATCGTGCCGGCCCGCGCGAGCAGCGTCTCGACCGGCTCGTCGCCCTCGAAGCTCAGCGTCATGCTGCCGTCGTCGCCCTTGGCCGATGCAGTTGCTGTGACGCCGTGGCCGAAATCGATGCGTTCGCCGTCGCGGACGCGCTTGGCGTTGCGCACGAACGCCTGCCAATCGCGCAAGCCGAGCCGCTTGTGCAGCGTCGCGCCGATCTGCGCGGCGTTGCCGTCGCGCACCCTGACGCCCTCGAGCCTGGCGGGTATGACGCGCGTGTCGTTGAAGACGAGGCAGTCGCCCGCGCGCAGCAGCTGCGGCAGGTCGGCGACGCGGTGGTCGCTCAGGCTATCGGGGGCGACGCACAGCATGCGCGCCTGGTCGCGCGGTGCGGCAGGGCGCAGCGCGATCCGCTCGGGCGGCAGGTCGAAATCGAACAGGTCAACACGCATAACGCCGCGCCCGTGCCGGATTATCGTCGCGGCGGCAAGCGCCGCGCGGGGGGCGTTAGCGGCGCGGCGGGATCGGCGCGTTGAGATCGTCGGCGGTGATCGCGGGTGCGACCGGGGCCGGGGCACGCTCGGTCAGCATCGCCGGCGGCGGGATCGGCTTGCCGTCGGCAAGGACCGACGCCTGGACGATGCGCGACGGGATTGCGGGCGGCTCGCCGCGGTGGATCGCGTCGATATACTGCATGCCCGACACGACGCGGCCGAAGGTCGTGTACTGGCGGTCGATCTTGAGCTGCGGCTGGAACATGATGAAGAACTGGCTGTTGGCGCCGTTGAAATCGGCGGGGCGCGCCATCGATATCGTGCCGCGCAGATGCGGATAGATCGACAGTTCGGCGTTGAGGTCGGGCATCGAGCTGCCGCCTTCGCCGGTTCCTGTCGGGTCGCCGGTCTGCGCCATGAAGCCGTCGATCACGCGGTGAAAGATGATGCCGTCATAGAAGCCTGCGCGCGCGAGTTCCTTGACCCGGGCAACGTGGTTGGGGGCGACGTCGGGGCGCAGCTGGAAGACGACGCGGCCGCCGGTCGACAGGTCGAGCGCGAGCATCCACTCGGGATTGTTGGCATATTCGGCCGGGGTGACCGCCGCGACATCGGTCTTGACCGGCGGCTTGGCATCGGTCGCCGGTGCGGCCTCCTGCGCCATGACGGGCGCGCAAATGCTTGCGGCGGCGATCAGGGCGGCGGAAATCAGGGTGTTGAGGCGCAGCGTCATGGATGGGTCTCTGGTCTGTTGCAGGGCGGTCCCGGTGGGACCTGGTGAATAGGCGCATGACCTATCGCGCGACGGCGATTAACGGCTCATGACCCTTTGCGTCCAATCTTTTCTACCCGCGCGACGACTTCGTCGCGCACCGGCGGGGTGACGAACGGCGCGATATCGCCGCCGTACATCGCGATTTCCTTGACCAGTTTCGACGCGATCGGCTGCAGCGCGGCATCGGCCATCAGGAAGATCGTCTCGATGGCGTCGTTGAGTTGCTGGTTCATTCCCGCCATCTGGTATTCGTACTCGAAATCCGCGACCGCGCGCAGCCCGCGGACGATGACGCGCGCGCCTTCGCGCTCGGCGAAGTTCATCAGCAGCGAATCGAACGCGGTAACGCGGACATGACCGCCGATCTCGGCGACCTCGCGCGACACCATCGCCATGCGCTCCTCGAGGCTGAACATCGGCGACTTGCTCGGATTGGTCGTCACGCCGATGACGAGCTCGTCGACCAGGCCCGCGGCGCGTCGGGCGATGTCCATATGGCCCAGCGTGATCGGGTCGAACGTTCCGGGATAGACTCCGATCAGCATCAGCGGTCCCTTTCGATGACGAAGCGCGCGATGGCGCGCAGCAGGTCGGCTTCGCGTCCATGGCTGGTGAGATGGCCGATCGCCTGATCGACCAGCGCGTGCGCCTGTTCGCGCGCTCGCGCCAGGCCCATGACCGAGACGAAGGTCTCCTTGCCCGCCGCGGCGTCCTTGTGCAGCGCCTTGCCCGCGCGCGCCTCGTCGCCTTCGACGTCGAGGATGTCGTCGGCGATCTGGAAGGCGAGGCCGATGTCGCGGGCATAGCCACGCAGCGGGGCGCGCCCTTCGGGCGACAATTTGCCCATGATTGCGCCCGCTTCGACGCAGAACGCGATCAGCGCGCCGGTCTTCATCTGTTGCAGCCGGGTAACGGTCGGAAGGTCGAAGCTCGCGCTCTCGGCGGCAAGGTCCATCATCTGGCCGCCCGCCATGCCCGATTGCCCGCTCGCCCGGGCGAGTTCGGCGACCAGCTCGCTGCGGACGAACGGATCGTGATGCGTGCGCTCGTCGGCGAGAATCTCGAACGCCAGCGCGTGGAGCGCGTCGCCCGCGAGCACTGCGGTCGCCTCGTCGAACGCCTTGTGGACCGTCGGCTTGCCGCGCCGGACATCGTCGTCGTCCATGCACGGCAGGTCGTCGTGGACCAGGCTGTAGACGTGGATCGCCTCGATCGCGGTGCCGATCCTCAACGCGCTCTGCCGGTCGACATGGAACAGGTCGCACGATGCGACAACGAGCAGCGGGCGCAATCTTTTGCCGCCGCCGATCGCGGCATGGCGCATCGCCTCGACCAGCCGCGCGCGCGCATCGTCGGGAACGGTCAGGACCGAATCGAAATGCGCGTCGATCGAATCGGACACCTGCGCCATTGCGGCGGAGAGGATCGACTTGGCGCTGGCGTCGTTGGCGGCGTCGGGATGTTCCTGATCGGCCATCGGCTCGCTCAGTCGGCGTCGAAGGGCTGGGTGCCGGTGGCCTTGCCTTCCGCGCCGGTGGTGATCTTCTCGATCCGCACCTGCGCCGCGGCGAGTCGCGCTTCGCAATGTTTCTTGAGCGCTTCGCCGCGCGAATAGAGATCTACCGAGGCGTCGAGCGGTGCGTCGCCGGCTTCGAGCTGGCGGACGATCGTTTCGAGTTCAGCCATGGCCGCTTCGAACGACAGGGTTTCGACGGGAACGGGTTCGGACATGGTCGCCAGCAATGACGCTGCGGCACGCGGCGGTCAAGGCGGCTGTCGACCGCTCCGTGGTGCGCTGCACCACAATCGCACTTGACGGCGCCATGCTCAGGCGCGAAAGACGCGCGGTCATGAAAACATCCACTGCATTTTTCGCCCTCGCCGCCAGCGCGCTCGCGCTCGCCGCCTGTAACAACACCGAGGCCGACGATGCTGCTGTAACAGCAGAGGCTGCCAACGAGGCGGCCCCCGCCGCGCCCGTTACGCTGCCACCCGCCGTCGTCGCGTCGAAGACCTATCGCTGCCGCGATGCCAGCCTCGTCTATGTCGACTTCCTGTCGAACTCGGGCGATCTCGCGGGCAGCATGAACGCCAACATCCGCACCGACAATGTCGCCGGCACCGCGACGCAGCTCACCAAGGCCGATGCCGAGGCACCCTATACCGCCGACGGTTTTTCGGTTTCGGGTTCGGGCGACAGCGTTACGATCGAGGTTCCGGGCAAGAACGCACAGCTGTGCAAGGCCTGATCGCCCAGCCGATCTCTTCCGACGTTTAACAAGGGGCCGGGCGACCGGCCCCTTTTTCATGGACGCGCCCGATTTGCCTTCGGCGCGCCCGCCTGGTTATGCTCTCCCGAAAGGAGGGCAGACGAATGGGTGAACGGCAAGGCGTGGACGAGTTTCTGGCGGGTTTGGACGGAGCCGGTCCGGCCTGCGATCGCATCTGGCAGCATGCCCTGCACGAGGAAAACGTCTTCAACGACCGGCTGAACTTTTTCCTTCTGGCCGAGGCGATGCTGCTGGTCTTCTACGCCACGACGATCGGCGATGTTTCGATCGTGACCCTCCAGGTGATTGCCGCGCTCGGCCTGCTGCTGACGGCTTTCTGGATTCTCATCAACGTCCGCCAGGCAGGCGACCTGCGCGAAGCGGTCGCGCGGATGAAGCAGTGCCTGCCCGATTACGCGCATTATATCGAAGCGTCGAAATCGCGCGAACGACTGCGCGGTTCGGCGCTCCCCGTCCTGTGTTACTGGGTACCGCTGGTGGTCGGGGCAATCTGGCTTGCGCTTCTTGTCGAGTATCTCGTCTAGCGCGAAGCGCCAACAGCGGTTAAGGCGCGGCGCATGACCGATCCCGTCCTTGCCACGCCCGCCATCACGCCGCAGATCGTCGCCGAACACGGCCTCAACGAAGCGGAGTATGCCCGCGTCCTCGCTGCGCTGGGTCGTGAGCCCAATATCGTCGAGCTCGGCATCTTCTCGGTGATGTGGTCCGAGCACTGCTCCTACAAGTCGAGCCGC
>CAZHWG010000069.1:0-7647 GCA_964535925.1 uncultured Sphingorhabdus sp. | reverse complement strand
CTGGAGGATATTGACGCGCGGATGGCGGTTGGCGAGTCTCACGACGTCCCACACGTCGATGTCCATGCCGTCGGCGATGATCGACAGCTCGTTGGCGAACGCGATGTTGACGTCGCGAAAGCTGTTCTCGACCAGCTTGACGAGTTCGGCGGCGCGCGCGGTCGTCGTGACGCATTCGCCGCGGACGAAGGTGCGATAGAATGTCATCGCGCGGCGTGCGCAGCGCGGCGTGATCCCGCCGATGCAGCGATCGTTGGCGACGAGCTCGGCGAGGATCCGGCCCGGCAGGACGCGCTCGGGGCAATAGGCGATGAAGATGTCGGCGGCGCCGTCGCAATGGCCCGGCACCTTGAGGTCGCCGCGCGCTTCGGCAATCGCCGCGCACAATTGCTCGGTCGTGCCGACCGGCGAGGTCGATTCGAGGATGATCAGGTTCCCCGGCTCGAGGAACGGCGCGATCCGCGCGGCGGCGTCGAGGACGTAGGAAATGTCGGGGTCGTTATCGGGGCCGAGCGGGGTCGGCACCGCGATGAGGAAATTGTCGGCCGGCTCGACCTCGAGCGAGGCGCGCAGCGTGCCGCGTTCGACGACGCCGCGCACCAGCCCGTCGAGATCGACCTCCTCGATATGGACCTGGCCCTTGTTGACCGTGTCGACGACGCCCTCGTTGACGTCCACGCCGATCGTCTCGATCCCCGATCGCGCGATCAGCGCGGCGGTCGGCAGGCCGATATAGCCCAGCCCCATGACGACGGTTTTCTGGCCTTCAGCGATGGGCATTGGCAATGATCTCCGAAATGCGCGTGGCGGCGTGGCCGTCGCCGAACGGGTTGTGCGCGCGCGACATCGCGGCATAGGCGTCTTCGTCGTCGAGCAGGCGAAAGGTTTCGCCGACGATGCGTTCGGCATCGGTCCCGACGAGTAACGCGGTGCCCGCCTCGACCCCCTCGGGCCGCTCGGTCGTCTCGCGCATGACGAGCACCGGCTTGCCGAAACTCGGCGCTTCCTCCTGCACCCCGCCCGAATCGGTCAGGACGATATGCGATGCATCAAGCAACGCCACAAACCCCGGATAATCCAACGGATCGATCAGCGCGATGCGATCGTGCCTGCCCAAGGCGTTTTCCATCGGGCCGCGCACTTCTGGGTTAGGGTGGACGGGGAAAATGATCGCGACGTCGTGGCGTGCAGCAATGCGCGCCACGGCGTCGGCGATCGCCGCCATGCCGTCGCCGAAATTCTCGCGCCGGTGCGATGTAACAGCGATGATCCGCTTGCCCGCAAAGCGCTTCAGCACAGGGTCGAGCGACGCGGCCAGCGCGGGGTCATCCGAAACCTTCGCACGGGTCGCGAACAGCGCGTCGATGACGGTGTTGCCGGTAACGTGGATCGAGGAAGGGGCCACGTTTTCGGCGCGTAGCGCGGCGGCAGCACGCTGCGTTGGTGCAAAATTGAGGTCGGCGATGCACGCGGTGACGCGGCGGTTGACCTCTTCGGGCCAGGGATGGTGGATGTCACCGCTGCGCAATCCGGCCTCGACATGGCCGACCGGAATCTTGCGGAAATAGGCGGCGAGGCTCGCCATCATCGTCGTCAGCGTGTCGCCATGGACGAGGACGCGATCAGGCTTTTCGGCATCGAAGACGGGGCCGAGACCGCTCAGGAGCCGTGATCCCAGTTCGTCGAGCGACTGGCCGTTACGCATCAGGTCGAGATCGATGTCGGGGGTGATGCCGCCGATCGCGAGCACCTGATCGAGCATGTCGCGATGCTGCGCGGTGACGCAGACCGATACGTCGAGTTCCTTGTGCGCACGCAAGGCGTGGACAACGGGCACCATCTTGATCGCTTCGGGGCGCGTCCCGAACACCGTCATGACCCTAGTTTTGTGCACGAAATCAGTCCCCCGGCGCGATCAGGCAGTAGCTAGACATAGCGCAATGCTGTTTCTGGGGCATTAAGGATTGAGCAAAGCGCCCGGATTCATGATGCCGAAAGGATCGAGTGCGGTCTTAATCGCCCGCATTGCAGCTAGCCGGGACGGGGATAAGTGGCGCGGCAAGAGAGCAACTTTGGACCTTCCAATACCGTGTTCGGCCGATAGCGAACCTTCAAACTCGTCCACGATATCGTACACCAAGCTACTAATACTAAGGCCAACATTTTTCCACGTCAGATTGTCGACATTGGCCGGGGCGCGGACATGAAAATGGACGTTTCCGTCACCCAGGTGGCCGAAAGCCATGCATTCACAGCCGGGAAAAGCGCGTTCGATCCGGTCGCTAGCGATGTCGACGAATTCCGCCATCCGCGAAACCGGCACGCTAATGTCATGTTGCACCGCAAGCCCGCGGCTGCGTTCGGCTTCCGAAATAGATTCGCGAATTCGCCACAGCGCTTCGGCCTGGGTCTCATTGGCGGCTATCACCGCGTCGCTTACCAGACCGGCTGCCAGCGCATCGCCCAACACGCGCTCGACCAATGCCGCGCTGTCGCTCTGGTCGTCTCCCTCGCGGACAATTTCAATCAAGGCGTACCAGTCGTGCGCCGACTCAAGCGACGCGCGGGTGCCAGGTATTTCCGCCAACACGGTTTGCAGCGCGCTGTGGGGGACGACCTCGAATGCTTCGAGCCGCCCCGCCATGCCCGCTTGGCACCGGTGCAGAAGCGCTCGCGCGTTCGCCAAGCTGGAGACGCCCACCCATGCAACGCAGCGGTCTTTGATCGCCGGCACCAGTTTCAGCACTGCCTTAGTCACGATCCCGAGCGTTCCTTCGGCGCCGATCAGAAGTTCGCGCAAGGAATATCCCCGATTGTCTTTCGCAAGCGCCGCCATATCGTTTATCACGCTCCCGTCGGGCAGGACGGCTTCGATCCCTGCAACAAGTGCGCGCATCGTACCATGGCGCAAGACCTGGGTGCCGCCAGCATTCGTCGAAATCAAACCCCCGACCGTTGCCGAACCCCGACCGCCAAGAGTGAGCGGAAAGCGCCAGCCCAGCGATGCGACCGCCTCGTGCAAGGTCTGGAGTATCACGCCGGCTTCGACCTTCACCAAGCCGGCGCGAATATCGTTGGTGTCGATTGCCGTCATCCGGCGTAGCGACAGCAGTATCGCATCGCCACTTGCGTCAGGAGTGGCACCGGCGACCATGCCGCTATTGCCGCCCTGGGGCACGATAGGAAGGTGATTGGCGGCGCAATATTCGACGATGGCAGCGACCTCTCGTGTCGTCGTTGGAGAGACCATCGCCATGGCTTTACCAGAATACTCACCGCGCCAGTCGGTCAGCCATGGCAACATGACATCATCGTTTCGCGTAATTCCGCTCGCACCGACAATCGCGGACAAATTGTCGAAATGGGCGATTGTCGTCATCGTTTTTCCGTTGAACGGGATGTTGAGAAATTCTTAGCGTTCGGCGCTTGTCCGCGCCTTATGCGTCGCGGGCCGCAACAATCTCTTTTACGCGTTGCGATTGTCCTCGCGGCAGGATCATGACCTGTTGAGCGGTGGCTACGACGATGACGTTCCCGACCCCGCAGAGGGAAATGTCAATTCCGTCAGCGTGGACGAAACTGTCGGGGCTGTCGATAATTGTAATGTCGGATGTGCTGCGCGATGTTGCGAGTTCGGCGATCGAGTCCCAACTGCCGAGGTCTGACCAACCGCACGAAACCGGAACCGTGACCACGCGGTCGGATCGTTCCATGACGCCGTAGTCGATCGACTGTACTGGGCAGGCATCGAAAGCATCGGTCGCAGCGACTATCGTAGTCTCGTCGCGCTCGCCGGTCAGGATGGATTCGCGCACGCGAGCCGCTATCTCTGGCTCGAAGAGTTCAAGTTCCTCAACATAGGTCTTTGCAGAAAAGAGGAAAATTCCGGAATTCCACAGATAGTCTCCACTTTTAAACATGGCTTCAGCAGTTTGCAGATTGGGCTTTTCAACAAACCGTTCCACGGCGAAGACACCGCTTCCAGCGATGGTTTCCCGACCCTTTGCAACATATCCATAGCCTGTTTCGGGACCATCAGGCATAATGCCGAAGGTCACCAAAGAGCCTCCCTTGGCATGGTCGATCGCGCGTTCCACGGCATCGAAAAAGGCCGCTTCGTCGGCGATCCGATGATCGCTCGGCATGATGAGCAGCAGCGCATCGTCGTCTGCATGCATCGCCGCAAGTGCTATAGCGGGCGCGGTGTTTCGCCCGACAGGTTCGAGAAGAACCGCTGCCGGAGCGATCCCAACTTCGTCCAGCTGGTCGGCTACCAGCGCGCGATGGCGTTCGCTGGCGACGACAATAGGCGGCGCGAACATTCGCCCCTGACTCCGCGCAAGGGTCTGCTGGAACAGACTCATCTTCGGATCGGCCAGTCTAAGGAACTGCTTTGGCCGCTCTGCAGTCGAGAGCGGCCACAAGCGCGTGCCCGACCCACCTGAAAGGATTACCGGTACGATCGTCACTTCGCGTTCTGCATTGTTCGACCTTCTGTCCTATGGCCCCGGTGACCGGCTTATGCTTATGAGGTCAGCGACATGGGTCTGCAAGGGGAAGGGCAGTAATGGGCAACGCAATCTTGGTCACCGGCTCCGCAGGATTTATCGGCATGCATGTAGCGGCGGCGCTGGCTAGGCGCGGCGACGAGGTCATCGGACTGGACAATTTTAACGACTATTACGATCCACAAATCAAGCGCGATCGCGCTGCAAAACTCGTTAACGATCACGGTATCGTGACACACGAAGTCGATCTGGCGGACGAGGAGGCGATTGATCGAGCGCTCGCGGGTCGGGAAATCCGCAACATCGTCCATCTGGGCGCTCAGGTCGGGGTCCGTTATAGCATCGAAAATCCTCGAGCTTATGCGCAGTCGAACTTGCTCGGTCATCTCAACATCCTTGAGTTGGCACGTGCGCGTCAGGTCCGCCACCTCGTTTACGCATCGTCTTCTTCGGTCTATGGCGGTCGCAGCGAAATGCCGTTCAGCGTGGAGGAGCGTACCGATTGACCAATGTCGCTTTATGCGGCGACCAAGAAAACCGACGAGTTGATGAGCGAAAGCTATTCTCATCTGTATCGTATCGCGCAGACGGGCCTGCGTTTTTTCACGGTTTACGGACCATGGGGGCGACCAGACATGGCCGTCTGGTTGTTCACTGAAGCGATCTTCGCAGGGCAACCGATCAAGGTCTTCAACCACGGCGACATGAGCCGAGATTTCACCTATATCGACGATATTGTCGCCGGCGTGGTCGCCGCTCTCGATCTACCGCCAGCGGACGATGGCGCGGTCAAGGACGGTGGCAGCGTAGCGCCGCATCGCATATGGAATATCGGCAATCACCGGCGCGAGCGCCTGCTCGATCTGATCGGCGAAATCGAGCGTGCTTGCGGGATGCAGGCTCAACTCGACATGCAACCGATGCAGCAGGGCGACGTGCCGGCGACCTATGCCGACATCAGCGCCATTGCCGACGCGACGGGTTTTGCACCAGATACCGCCATTTCCGATGGCATCCCGCGCTTCGTTGCCTGGTATCGCGACTATTACGAAGTCTGACTCCTAATCAGTGGCCATGCCGATGCCGTGATAGACCAATCCATGGCGCTCGACTTCGCGGCCACGGTAGATATTGCGCAGATCGACGAGCACATTGCCGCGCGCGAGCTCGGCGAGCTTAGCGAGGTCGAGCGCGCGAAATGCGTCCCATTCGGTGACGATCACGATCGCATCGGCCCCATTGACCGCCTCATAGGGACTGGCCGTCATGGTCACATCGGGCATCAGCGACGAGGCCATGTTCATTCCCTCGGGATCGTAAGCCGCAATTTGCGCCCCGGCATCGAGCAGCGTCTGGACGACCGAGATCGACGGAGCATCGCGCATGTCGTCGGTATTGGGTTTGAAAGTCAGGCCAAGCACGGCCACTTTCTTGCCGCGGGCGTCGCCGCCGAGCGCCGCGACGACCCTGCGCCCCATTGCCCGTTTGCGGTTGTCGTTCGCCATAACTACGGCCTCAACGATCCGGAGCGGTACATCATTGTCCTGCGCGGTCTTGAGGAGCGCGAGCGTGTCTTTCGGAAAGCAAGATCCGCCATAGCCAGGTCCGGCGTGAAGAAACTTGGGTCCGATGCGATTGTCCAGGCCGATACCGCGCGCCACTTCCTGGATATCGGCACCGACAGCCTCGCACAGGTCCGCCATTTCGTTGATGAAGGTGATTTTGGTCGCTAGAAAGGCGTTGGCGGCATATTTGATCAGTTCCGCCGTACGACGCCGCGTAAACAGGATCGGCGCCTGGTTGAGAAACAGCGGTCGATAGACCTCGCGCATCACATCGTTCGCCCAATCGTCTTCGCTGCCGATCACGATGCGGTCGGGCCGCTTGAAATCGTCGATCGCCGCACCTTCGCGCAGAAATTCGGGATTCGATACGACGGCGATTTTATGGCGATTGCCAACCGACTCGCGTACGATACGCTCAACCTCATCGCCGGTCCCGACGGGGACGGTGGACTTATCGACGATGACGCAATCGCCGGTCAACGTTTCGCCAACCTGTGCTGCGGCTGCATAGACATAGCTCAGGTCGGCATGGCCGTCGCCCCGCCTCGAGGGCGTCCCGACCGCGATAAAGATGGCGTCTGCGCCGGCGACTCCTGCGGCCAGATCGACCGTGAAGGACAATCGCCTGGCAGTCACGTTGCTTGCGACTAGAGTCTTGAGCCCCGGCTCATAAATTGGCATTTGTCCGGCCAGCAACGCGTCGATCTTGCCCTTGTCCATGTCGACACAAACGACGTCGTGACCAAAATCGGCGAAACACGCGCCTGATACCAAGCCGACATACCCGGCCCCAATCATTGTAATCTTCATTGAATGTCGCTCGGTTGCTGCAGAACGGATTTTGTGCCGTGTAGATTTGGCGTGTTGCCATTGCAATGATTCAAGTCGTCCATTGCAGCCGGAGAAACCTCGCCTTTTGGGTGCGGAAGACCGTCTGGTGTCGCTATCGAGCTGCGATTAACCGAGGTGGGAAAAATCAGTCGGCCAAAGCAGAGCAACACGGTCGGCCAGAACATCGTATTGACAAGATCCTTCATGGAGGAGGCAAAGCTATGTTCGGGGTAACGGGGCAACAATCTTGAAACATCATTAATTTCGTTTGCTAACTCCAAAGACAAGACAGCGAGAAACGGATATAAGGTATCCGGTCTCCGTCTGATGATCCGCGCGATTACAAACATTACCAGCAGCGCAAGATGGATATGTAGGGCATCATGAGACAATTGGAGATCGTCTGCCAAACGACCCTTCATCTTGATCCATTCCGTCCCGATTGCCCATAGGTGTCCGCCCATTGAACCTGTTTTCCTTGATTGATGTTATAGAAATAGAAGCGTTTAAAGGTCCGTTAGGGTGATCTGGACGGATAGACTGTCTGTGAACTCGTGTGCGCCCGTTCCGTTGGATGTCAAATTAGCCCGGTTCGGAACCATGATCGCTAGCCAGGCCATCGAGTGTCGACCAACCCGAGATCGTGTGATCAAACTAATGTCAGGAACGCCCTTTGGCTAATTGCTAAATTCTCAGAAATAGGCTGTTAAACTGGCAGCAGCCGATATGCCATCGAGAAGCGG
>CAZHWG010000068.1:0-7677 GCA_964535925.1 uncultured Sphingorhabdus sp. | reverse complement strand
ACACGATCGAAGTGTTCGTAACGCGCATCCGCAAGAAGCTGGGTGCCGATGTCATCACCACGATCCGCGGGCTCGGTTACAGCCTCGAAGACCCCGAAGCTTAAGGACTGCCGTGCATGACCGATGCGCCGACCGAGCCGATCGCCTCGCCCGTACCGGCTCCCGGCGAGCGGCGCACGACGGGCTCGCTCGGCCGGCGGATGATCGGCGTCGCGACACTGTGGATCGCGATCCTGCTGATCGGCGGCGGCGGCGCGCTCGACCGCGTGCTGGTCAATGCGGTGACCAACAACTTCGATTCGAACCTCGAATATATCCTCTATGCGATGATTCGCACCGCCGAGATTGATCCGACCGGCGAGGTGCGCTTCGTCGAGCCGCTCGGCGACCAGCGCTTCCTCGAAGCCTATAGCGGCCTTTATTGGCAGATCAGCGGCAAGGGCCACGAGCCGTTCCCCTCACGCTCGCTGTGGGATCGCCAGCTCAAGGCGGGCAAGGCGCAGAGCGGCGACGAAGTGCGCACCTACGACAGCGGCGAATTCGACGGCGAATTGCTCCGCATTGCCGAACGCGACGTCATCTTGCCTGGATCGGATGTCCGCTGGCGCTTCCAGGTCGCGCAGGACCGCGCGACGCTCGACGAGCAGATCCGCACGCTGCGCCGCACGCTCGTGCGCAGCTTCGCCGCGCTCGCGATCGGCCTGATCATCATGGCCGCGCTGCAGACGCTTTATGGCCTGTGGCCGCTTCGGCGCATCCAGACCTCGATCGCACAGATGCGGCGCGGGACACGCAATCGCGTTACCGCGCCGCTGCCCAACGAAGTCATGCCAATGGTCGATGAGCTCAATGCACTGCTCGCGCACAACGAACTGCAGGCCGAGGAAGCGCGGCGCCACGCAGGCAATCTGGCCCATGCCCTCAAGACGCCGCTGACGGTGATCACCAACGCGGCGGCGAGCCATGCGAAGGATATCGACGAGACGGTGATGCGCGAGGCGGCGACGATGCGCCGCCACATCGATCACCATCTGGCGCGCGCCCGCGCCGTCGGGCGCCGCGTCTCGGGGCAAAGTCGCTGCAAGGCCGCCGACAGCGTCGATGCGGTGTTGCGCGCCATTGGGCGACTCTATCCCGATACGCGACTCGACAGCGACGGCCCGCGCGAGGTGATGGTCCAGGTCGAACGCCAGGATCTCGACGAGATGCTCGGCAACATCATCGAGAACGCGGCCAAATACGGTGGCGGCAGCGTCTTCGTGACATCGGTCGTCGAGGCCGGTTTTCTCGAGATCTTGACCGAGGACGACGGCCCCGGGATCGCTGCCGCCGATCGCCTGCGGCTGTTCGATCGGGGCGCGCGGCTCGACACCGAAAAACCCGGCACCGGCCTTGGTCTCGCGATCGTGCGCGACGTTGCGCAGATCTACGGCGGCAGCGTGACTCTCGAAGACAGCGAGGATCTCGGCGGCCTGCTGGTCCGCCTGCGGTTGCCGTTGGCACCCATCGAACCAAGCGAAGGCTAGCGTGCAATTGTCCTTTCGCGCAGGCAAGCGCTCGGCTAACGGAGGCGGATCATGACCGCCGAAATCCACAGGCTCAAAGGCGCCGCACCTTCGCTCGACCCGATCATGCGCCTCGTTGCGAGCGACATGAACGCGGTCAACGCGGTCATTCTCGACCGCATGCAGTCGCAGATTCCGCTGATTCCCGAACTCGCGGGCCATCTGATTTCGGGTGGGGGAAAGCGGCTGCGGCCGATGATCACGCTCGCTGCCGCGCGCCTGCTCGATTATCCCGGAAGCCGCCAGCACAAACTCGCCGCCGCGGTCGAGTTCATCCACACAGCGACATTGCTGCACGACGATGTCGTCGACGGGTCCGACATGCGTCGCGGCAAGCGCACCGCCAACATCATCTGGGGCAACCCGGCGAGCGTCCTGGTCGGCGATTTCCTGTTCAGCCGCGCGTTCGAACTGATGGTCGAGGACGGCTCATTGAAGGTCCTCAAGATCCTGTCGAACGCATCGGCGGTAATCGCCGAGGGCGAGGTCGACCAGCTCACCGCGCAGCGCCAGATTTCCACCAGCGAGGACAAATATCTCGCGATCATCGGCGCCAAGACCGCCGCCCTGTTCGCCGCGGCGGCGCGCATCTCTGCAGTCGTCGCCGAGCGCGAGGGCGAGGTCGAAGACGCGCTCGACGCCTATGGTCGCAATCTCGGCATCGCCTTCCAGCTCGTTGACGACGCGATCGACTACGTTTCCGACGAAGCGACGATGGGCAAGGGGGTCGGCGACGATTTCCGCGATGGCAAGGTGACGCTGCCGGTAATCCTCGCATATGCGCGCGGTAGCGCGGAGGAACGCGTCTTCTGGCACGACGCGATGATGGGGCGGCGGATATCCGATGACGACCTGGCGCACGCGACCGCGTTGCTCGCCAGCCACAACGGCATTGCCGACACGCTCGAACATGCGCGTCACTACGGCCAGCGCGCAATCGACGCGCTCGGCATCTTTCCCGCCGGAGTCGCCAAGGCGGCGCTCGTCGAGGCAGCCGAATTCGCGGTGTCGCGCGCCTACTGACGCGACCGGGGCGGCTCGTCCTTGACTGCCCGCGAAATTTGGCGGATTCTTCCGATCCTGCTATGATGCGCACCCGAATAGGGAGAGCTATCATGGCCTTATCGCTCTTGCTTGCGCTCGCCGCGTTCCAGCTGCCCGCGCCCGATTCTGACCAAAAAACGGCGCGAACGACGGCTGAAATCGGCGATGAGCCGCCTGTTGTAACCGGCGAGGATAGCAACATCGTTGTCACAGGCGTGCGCAGCGCGCGCGAGACCGTCGACGAACGCAGGGATAGATATGCCGAAACGCCCTATTCCGACACCAACCGCGTCCCGCTCAACAGCCGCATAGCGCGCAAACCTGACCGGCGCGATTTCCGGACGATGTCGACCAGCCAGGGCCTCGCCGGACTGATCGGCAGCGGCCTCGGCGCCAATTTCGACGCGACCGGTGGGCAGGGCCTTAGCCGACGCGTCAAGAAGGTAGAGGTGTGCCAGGCCTCTTCGCCGCTGGTGCATGAAGACATCGCCTGTGGCCTGACCAAGGCCAAGGCGGCGCTCGAAGCGGGCGATTTCGCCTCTGCGCGTGCCGGACTCGATACGCTCGCCGCCTACGGCACGCTTAACGATACCGAACGCTATTTCGTCGAGACGCATCGCTACATGCTCGGCGAAACGAGTCACGATGAGGCGCTGAAATACGATGCTCTTGCCGGCATGGTCGATAGCGGCGCGATGCCTGCGGCCGAACGGGTCGATGGCTATCGCGCGCTCGCGGCGATGGCGCTCAAGCGCTCCGACGACGCGGCCGCGATACGCTATCTCGATCGCCTTGCAGGACACGGCGGCGCGAGGGATCAGGATCTCGCCAGCCTGGCGATTCTGCTCGACCGGGCCCAGCAAAGAGCTGCAGCGAAGGCCCGCATGCGCGAGGCGATCGCCCTGCGTCGTAACCGCGGTGCGGATGTGCCCGCGGCATGGACCGCTTTCGTCGCCGATTAGACCTGCCTAGCGCTCTCTCTTCGCAATCGACCCGCTTTCGCCTATCGCGCGGGCAATGGACCTTGCGCGACCCCTTGCCGATTCTTCGATAGCGCCCTCGCCGCGGATGGCAGAGATGCGCGCGACGATGACGCTCGCCTGGCCGCTGATTCTCGGCAACCTTGCGCAGATGGCGATCAACACGACCGACGTGCTGATCCTCGGGCGTTACGATGTCGAAGCGCTCGGCGCCGCGGCGCTCGGTATCAACCTGTTCTGGGCGTTCGGCATCTTCGGCATGGGGGTGGTCACCGCTTCGTCTCCGCTGATCGCCGCCGAGCGCGGGCGGCGCAGCCATGCGGTGCGCGATGTGCGTCGCACGGTGCGTCAGGCTGGCTGGGTCGCGGTGTTCGTCTCGGTCCCGATCTGGCTCCTTTTGTGGCACAGCGAGGCGATGTTCCGGCTGCTCGGCCAGCAGGAACAACTCGCGGTCGATGCCGGCCGCTTCGTCTCGATCGCGATGTGGGGCGTCCTGCCCTTCCTCCTCCATCTCGTCCTGCGATTTTACGTCACCGCGCTCGAGCGGCCGATCTGGGGCCTCGTCGTCACCGCGGGTGCGGTCGTGTTCAACGCCATCGCCTGCTGGGCGCTCGTCTTCGGGCGACTCGGCCTGCCCGAAATGGGGCTCGAAGGCGCGGCTATCGCCAATGCTCTTGCCAATCTCGTCCTGTTCCTCGGCATGGTCGGCGTCGTGCAGGGCGTCCGGCGTTTTCGCCGCTATCGGCTGTTCGGGCGCTTCTGGCGCGCCGACTGGCAGCGGTTTCGCGAACTGGTCAGGGTCGGCATTCCGATCGGCCTGATGCTCGCGCTCGAAATCACGATCTTCAACGCCGCGGTGTTCCTGATGGGGCTGATCGATCTTGCCTCGCTCGCCGCACACGCGATCGCGATCCAGGTCGCGGCGCTCGCCTTCCAGGTGCCGTTCGGCATTTCCCAGGCGGCGACGGTGCGCGTCGGCCTGTTCTACGGGCGCGGCGATCGCGCCGGCGTTGCGCGTGCAGGCTGGACATCATTTGCGCTCGGTCTCGCCGCGGCCATAGTACTGTCGCTCGGCATGGCGCTCGGCGCGCCGTGGATCATCGGGCAATTTCTCGGCGGCACGGGGCAGGGCGACCCGATCGTCTTTGCGCTGGCGGTCGATTTCCTCCTTGTCGCGGCGGTATTCCAACTCGTCGATGCGACGCAGGCGATCGGCGCGGGCGTGCTGCGCGGCGTGCAGGATACGCGCTGGCCGATGCTGATCGCTTTGTTCGGTTACTGGGTCGTCGGGATCGGGGTTGCGGTCGTCCTCGCCTTCCACACGCCGCTTGCCGGTGTCGGTATCTGGATCGGCCTTGCCGCCGGGCTCGGCGTCGTGGCCGTCCTCCTGCTCGGTCGCTGGATGCTGCGCGACCGGCTCGGGCTCATGGTCGATCGATGACCCGCCTGCCGGTCGAAGACGCGCTGCCACGACTGCTCGATACCCTGTCGGAACGATCGAACGCGGTCCTCGTCGCCCCGCCCGGTGCGGGCAAGACGACGATGGTCGCCCCCGCTCTGCTCGATGAGCCCTGGTGCACCGGTGAAATCCTGCTGCTCAGCCCGCGTCGCCTCGCCGCGCGCGCCGCCGCCGAACGCATCGCCGATCTCGCTGGTTCGCGCCTTGGTGATCAGGTCGGCTATGCCACACGCCTCGATAGCAAGCGCAGCGCTGCCACGCGGCTGACCGTGATGACGCAGGGCATCTTCCGCAACCGCGTCGCGGCCAATCCCGAACTGCCCGGCGTGTCGGCGGTGCTGTTCGACGAGGTCCACGAACGCAGCATCGACGGAGACTTCGGCCTCGCGCTTGCGCTTGATGCCCAGGCGGGCCTGCGCCCAGACCTCCGCCTCATCGCGATGTCGGCGACGCTCGACGGCGCGCGCTTCGCCGACCTGATGGCCGAGGACGGGCAGGGACCGGCGCCGCTGGTCGAAAGCGCCGGGCGCAGCCACCCGCTCGTCACGCTTTACGCCGGCCGCCGCGCCGAAGAACGGATCGAGGACGCGGTGGCGCGCGCCGTCCGCAACGCGCTTGCCGAACACGACGGCGACATCCTCGCCTTCCTGCCTGGCGTGCGCGAGATCGAGCGGACCGCCGAACGGCTTTCCGGCCGCGTGGGTGACGTCGCGATCCACCCGCTGCACGGCCAGTGCGACCCCGCCGCGCAGCGCGCCGCGATCCGGCGCGCGTCCGATGGTGCGCGCAAGGTCGTCCTCGCCACCAGCATCGCCGAAACCAGCATCACGATCGACGGCCTGCGGATCGTCATCGACAGCGGCCTCGCGCGGCGTCCGCGTTTCGACCGCGCGGCGGGCGTCACCCGGCTCGTCACCGAACGCGTCAGCGCGGCGGCGGCGACGCAGCGCGCCGGGCGTGCCGCGCGCCAGGCGCCGGGGATCGCAATCCGACTGTGGGAAGAAGCCGCGACCGCCGGACTTGCCGCCTATGATCCGCCCGAAATCCTCGAAAGCGATCTCGCCCCGCTGCTGCTCGATTGTGCTGCAAGCGGGATCGGCGATCCCGCCAGCCTGCGCTGGATCGACCCGCCTCCCGCCGCCGGTCTCGCCGAGGCGCGAAAGCGGCTGGTCGCGATCGGTGCGCTCGATGCCGACGGACGGATCACACCACATGGCCGCGCCATTGCGCGCCTGCCCCTGCCGCCCGCCGTCGCGCATATGGTTGTCGTCGCGGCGCGACAGGGGCAGGGCGCGCTCGCCGCCGAACTCGCGGTGTTGCTCGCCGAACAGCGGCTCGGTGGGCGCGATTGCGATATGGAGACACGTCTTGCCCGCTGGCGCCGCGAACGCGGGCGCGCCGCCGATGCCGCGCGCGCACTCGCCCGCCGGATCGAAAAACTGGCCGGGGCAGGCGAAATGCGCGACCCCATGTCGATCGGCGCGCTCGTCGCGACCGCCTTTCCCGACCGCGTCGCGCGGCGCGGGGGCGGCGACGGCAGCCGCTGGACCAGCGTCGGCGGGCGCGGGTTTACGCTGCCCGTCGACCAGCCGCTGGCGAACGCGTCGTGGCTCGCTGTCGCCGATGTCCAGGGCAGCGCGAGCGGTGCGCGGATCGTTTCGGCGGCACGGCTCGACGATGCCGATGTCGCCGCGCTGATCGATGCCGAGGCCGAAACGCGGATCGTCACGCGCTACGATGCGGCAGAAGACCGCGTCCAGGCGCTGCGCGAACGCCGCCTCGGTGCGATCCGCCTCGCCAGCGAGCCCGCGCAGAGCCCCGACCCCGCGCAAGCCGGCAAGGCGCTGCTCGCCCACGTTGCGGTCAATGGCCTTGCCGGCCTGCCATGGGGCGCGGCGGGGCAGGCGCTGCTGACGCGTGCGGACTATGCCGCCGTGGCCGAGCTCGGCGAAGGGCAGCTGCTTGCCACGCTGGACGCCTGGCTCGCCCCGGTGCTCGATAGCGCGCGGCGCTTGCGCGATATCGCGCCCGAGGCCCTCGTCAGTGCGCTGCAGGGGCTGGCCGGGTGGGATGCGATGCAGCGGATCGACCGGGTCGCGCCGCGCTGGTTTGAAACGCCCGCAGGCACGCGGCACGAAATCGACTATGGCGGAGCCGATCCCAAGGTCGCGGTCCGCGTCCAGGCCCTGTTCGGTCTCGATTCGCATCCACATGTCGGCGACCCGCCGCGTCCGCTGCTGCTTGAGCTGACCTCGCCCGCCGGCCGTCCGATCCAGGCGACCCGCGACCTGCCGGCTTTCTGGAAGGGCAGCTGGGCCGACGTCGCCAAGGACATGCGCGGGCGCTATCCGCGCCATCCCTGGCCAGAAGACCCCGCCTCCGCGCGCGCCACGGTGCGGACCAAGAACGCCGATGCGCGTCGAAAGTCTTGACGGGAGGCAATGCGGTGCGGCATCGCCGCAGCGATTGACGCGACCCACTTCAGGATAACTTTATGGCGGCCCGGATCTTTCAGCGACCCAAGAACGCGATGCAGTCGGGCCGCGCGCTGACCGACCGCTGGATGCTCGAATTCGAGCCTGCCGAGGCGAAAAAACCCGATCCGCTGACTGGCTGGGCGGGCAGCGGC
>CAZHWG010000067.1:0-7680 GCA_964535925.1 uncultured Sphingorhabdus sp. | reverse complement strand
TTGTTGATCTTGTCGAGATTAGCGAGGATCCGCGCTTCGGGCGGGCTAACCGCGAGCTGGCCGAGGATGCCCTTGATCCGCCCCGGATCGGCGGCGATTCGCTCCTTGGCCTCTTCGAGATTCTCGCTCGGCAGATAGTGCGTTGCAATGCCCAGTTCGACGCATTCGCCACCGTCGAGCCGCGCACCTGTCAGCGCAAGGAACTGCCCGACGCGCCCCGGCAGACGGGAGAGATACCAACCGCCACCAACGTCGGGGAACAGGCCGATGCCCGTTTCGGGCATGGCGAAGCGCGTGTTCTCGGTCGCGACGCGATATTCGCACGGCAGCGAGATGCCGACCCCGCCGCCCATGGTCACCCCGTCCATGAACGCGACAATCGGCTTGGCATAGCCGAACATCGTGTTGTTCATGCGGTATTCGTCGCGGAAGAAGGCGCGCGCCTGGACGCCATCAGCGGCTCCGCTTTCGGCGATCATGCGGATGTCGCCACCGGCGCAGAAGCCGCGTCCCTCGCTATGGTCGAGCAGAACGGCCTCAATTGCCTGGTCGCCGCGCCACTCTTCGAGCGCGGCCGAGATTCCCCGGCACATATCGGTGTTGAGAGCGTGAATCGCCTTGGGGCGATTGAGGCTGATATGCCCTACGCGGCCATGCGAACGTACGATCAGATCGTCGGTCATCTTGTGTTCTTATCCTGTTCCGGGCGGAAGCCTTAGCGCGACCGGCCTATTGCCGCAACATATCGCGCGCGATGATCATGCGCATGACCTGGTTGGTACCTTCGAGGATCGAATGCACGCGCAGGTCGCGCCAGAAGCGTTCGATCGGATAGTCCTGCAGATAGCCATAGCCGCCGAACAGTTGCAGCGCATCGTTGACGATCTCCGACCCGGAATCGGTGGCGAGACGCTTGGCCATCGCGGCAAAGCGCGTTTTGTCGGGCGCATTCGCGGTCACCTTCGCCGCGGCAATATAGAGCAGCGCGCGCGCCGCCTCGAGGTCGGTCGCCATGTCGGCGAGCATGAACTGGGTGTTCTGGAATTCGCTGATCGCCTGGCCGAACTGCTTGCGGTCCTTGGTATAGGCCAGCGCCTCGTCGAGGCAGCGCTGCGCGCCGCCGAGCGAGCAGGCACCGATGTTGAGACGGCCGCCGTCGAGCCCGGCCATCGCGAAGCGAAAGCCCTCGCCTTCCTTGCCGACGCGATTTTCGACCGGCACGCGGACATCGTCGAAGGTCACCATCCGCGTCGGCTGCGAATGCCAGCCGAGCTTCTTCTCGTTGGCGCCGAACGAAACGCCCGCCATGTCCTTGTCGATGACGAGGCACGAAATGCCCTTGGGACCGTCCTCGCCGGTGCGGACCATCGTCACGTAGACCTCGTTCTCGCCGGCGCCCGAGATGAACTGTTTCGATCCGTTGACGACGTAATGATTGCCATCCAGCCGGGCACTTGTCTTGAGCGCGGCGGCATCGGATCCCGAACCCGGCTCGGTGAGGCAATAGCTGGCAATCTTGTCCATCGTCACGAGATCGGGGAGATATTTGCCCTTCACTTCGGCGGAGCCGTACGTGTCGATCATCCAGCTCGCCATGTTATGGATCGAGATGAACGCGCTGGTCGAAGGACAGCCATAGGCCATCGCTTCCATGATCAGCGCCGCCTCGAGCCGGCCAAGGCCGATGCCGCCCGATTCCTCGCTGACATAGATCGCGGCAAAGCCTAGCTCGGCAGCCTTCTTGATCGTCTCGCGCGGGAAGATATGGTCTTCATCCCACTTCGCGGCATGCGGCGTGATCTCGTCGGCGGTAAAGCGCCGCGCCATCTCCTGGATGGCAAGCTGGTCTTCGCTGAGGGCAAATTGATCGGGCATGCCGGTCCCCTAGCACCGGCATCAGGGCTTATCCAGATTGCAATGGCCAGCCTCTCGTCAGCTTGTTCGATGCGTTACAACCATGTGCCAGGTGACCCGACCCGGATCTCGTTTTTCCTGCACACACAAAAAAGCTGGCGCGCAGTGTCCCGCGCGCCAGCCATGGCTCGTCGAATTAACGAACGATCAATAGTTGCAGTCCAGATTCGAACGCGTGGGGGACTGCCGAAAGAAATGACGTTAAAGTAATCGTGAAAAAAAGCCGCCAATGGTCGAACGCGAATCGAGCATTCAATTTGCCTAGCACAAGACGGTCGGCATGCCGAAAAGCTTGCGACTTCGATTTCTCACAGCGGGACAGAGTTCGCCATTCGCCGCACCGATCGGTTCTAGTCGCAGCGTGAATAGGTCATGTTGACGACCGGGTTGAGATCAGCGCGAATCAACGACTTACCATCGTCTTCAAGGAACCAGTTGGTCCGGCGGAACCATTCTTGTCCGCGCCCGCTAAAATCGATCCGCGTGGTCACCTTTTCGGCCGATTTGGCGGTCATTTCGGTGACCTTGCCAACCCGGTCGTGAAACGTCAGCGTGTCGCCCTTGATCTCGACGTACATTTCAGACGCGCCGCGCACCGGCGAGGTGCAATCGCTGTCGAGTACGCCCCAACGTCCGTCGAAACCGGAGGGAAAATCGTTACCCTGCTGAAGCGCGACCGCTTCGTTGGCGGGCGCTGCGGCATTGTCGACCGCCGGGGCGTCGCTGTCGCAGCCGCCGAGCAAAACCAATCCCGTCAGCGCCAGTGTCGCGCGCAATGCGTTGCTTGCAGTGATCATCGTGATGTCCCCTTGTCGTGTGCCTTCGGTCCGTTCAATTCTCAGCCGCAGCGCCGATAGCGTTCGACATGCCTTGGATCGTGATCGGTACGGACCATTGTGCGGCCACCATCGGTGAGCGCGTAATCGGTCGTCTGTTTCCATTCCTGCCCTTCGCCGGTGAACGCCAGCTCGGCCGTAACGCTGTCAGGCGACTTGATCGTCAGGACCTTCACCGTCCCGACCGATTCATAAAACTGTAGCTGGTCGCCGGTGATCGTCAGCAGCCCCTTGGCATCGCCGCGCGTGGAAGTGCAATCGCGCGCCACAAGGCCCCAGCGCCCCTGGAAGTTCTTGGGAAACGCCTTGCCCATCGGCTGCGCCATGGCCGCGTCGGTTGCCGCCTGCGAAGCTGCCGCTTCATCCTTCTCGGGATCGGGCACGATCACCGCATCGGTGCCTACCGGAACGCCGTTCTCGTCGATTTGGCCCGACTGGCCATTGACCGGTTCGTCGGCCGGTGGCTGCGAGGAATTGCACCCGGCAAGCAACACAAGGCCCATAAGGGGAATGAAGTAGCGCATCGAACCCGTTCCTTTCGGCTGGCCGCAGTCCGATCAGCCCATCGTCGGAATGACGAAGGCATCCTTGTCGCCGGCATCGGCGGTGCCGTCGGGCCAGCGCGCGGTGATAGTCTTGACCTTGGTCCAGAACTTGACGCCTTCCATGCCGTGCTGGTTTGTGTCGCCAAAAGCGCTGCGTTTCCACCCGCCAAAGCTGTGATAGGCGACAGGAACCGGGATCGGCACGTTGATCCCGACCATGCCGACATTGACGCGGTGTGCGAACTCGCGCGCGGCATGGCCGTTGCGCGTGAAGATCGCGACGCCGTTACCATATTGGTGCTCGCTCGGCAGGCGCAGCGCCTCCTCGAAGTTCTTCGCCCGGACGATCTGCAGGACCGGGCCGAAGATTTCTTCCTTGTAGCTTTGCATGTCGGTAGTGACGTGATCGAACCGGCTGGGGCCAATGAAGAAGCCCTTTTCGTGGCCCTGAAGCTGGAAACCGCGCCCGTCGACGACGGGCTCGGCGCCTTCGTCGACGCCGGTCTGGATCCAGTTCTCGACGCGCGTGCGGTGGGCCGCGTTGACGACGGGGCCGTAGTGCGCGTCGTCATCGCTCGACACGCCGACCCGCAGGGCCGCGATCGCCGGGAGCAGCTTTTCGCGCAGCCGTTCTGCGGTGTCCTCGCCGACCGGTACGACGACGGGCAGCGCCATGCAGCGTTCGCCCGCCGAGCCGAAGGCGGCGCCCGACAGGTCGTTGACGACCTGGTCCATGTCGGCGTCGGGCATGACAATGCCGTGGTTTTTCGCGCCGCCCATCGCCTGGACTCGCTTGCCCGCGGCAACGCCGCGCTTGTAGACGTAATGCGCGATATCCGACGACCCGACGAAGCTGACCGCGCCGATGTCCTCGTGGTCGAGGATCGCGTCGACCATTTCCTTGTCGCCGTGGACGACCTGCAGGATGCCCTCGGGCAAGCCCGCTTCGCGCATCAACTCGGCGAGGCGCACGGGAACGCTGGGATCGCGCTCGGAGGGCTTGAGAATGAACGCGTTGCCGCACGCGATCGCGGGGCCGAACATCCACATCGGGATCATCGCGGGGAAATTGAACGGGGTGATGCCCGCGCCGATACCGAGCGGCTGGCGCATCGAATAAACGTCGATCCCAGGTCCAGCGCCTTGCGTATATTCGCCCTTCAGGACGTGCGGGATTCCGCAGCAGAATTCGATCACGTCGAGCCCGCGCTGAACGTCGCCGCGCGAGTCGGCGACGACCTTGCCATGTTCGCTCGACAGCAGCCGGGCGAGTTCGTCGATGTTCGCCTCGACCAGCTCCTTGAACTTGAAGAACACGCGCGCGCGCCGCTGCGGATTGGTCGCCGCCCATTCGGGCTGCGCCGCCTTTGCCGCTTCGACCGCTTTGGCGAGCAAGGCCGCGTCGCCGAAGGCAACCTTCGCCTGCACTTCGCCGGCATTGGGATCGAATATCTCGCCCGAACGTCCGCCCGCGGCGCTGCCGTGGGTGATGCTGTCGGCCAGGCAATGATTTACTTCGCGCAACGTCTTTCTCCTGAACTGGATCTTGGCAGGCTGCGATGCACCGGCGGCTGGGCCGGTCAAACGCCCTGATTTGCAACAGACTTAGCGTGATTGGCGCATCGGCGTAAAGGCCCGTGAGCGCGATCATGTCACACCCCGGCGAGTGGTCGGGCGAACACGATTGAGACTCGACGCTTTTTCGTACGCACGATTGTTCGCTCGTTAATCGCTCTGTGCCATAGCACGACGATGTCGCACATCGTTCCAGATTCGGCGCACGAGGGTCGCCGCCTTGCTGCCCTGCGCAAGCTCGACATATTCGATTCCCCGACCAACGCCGAGTTCACCGCGCTGAACGATCTCGCCACGACCTATTTTTCCTGCCCGATCGCGCTGATTTCGATGGTCGACGAGGATCGTCAGCGGTTCAAGTCGCCGATCGGCCTGTCGGTCACCGAATTCCCGCGCGCGGGGACGTTCTGCGACGTCACGGTAGGGCAAAATCGACCGCTGGTGGTCGAGGATGCAACGCTCGATTCACGCTTCGCTTCGGGCATGATGGTCGTGAACCCGCCGCATGTCCGGTTCTATGCGGGCATCCCGGTGCGCGAGAGCCATGGCTATGCGATCGGCAACCTGTGCATCGCCGATGTAAAGCCCCGCAGTTTCAGCGCAGAGGACATGGACGCTCTCGCCAAGCTCGCGCGGCTCGCCGAAAACATCATCCTGACGCACGAGCGCGAACTTGAGCTAACCGTCCGCTCGAACCAGCTTGAAAAATGGAATACGCTATTTCGACAGACCGAGCGGATGGTCAGGCTGGGCACCTGGGAAGTCGATATCGGCAAGCGAACGATGAAATGGTCGGACGGCGTCTACAATGTCCACGGGATCCCGATCGGGACGCCGATCAGCCTCGAGCAGGCGATCGCCAGCTACGTTCCTAGCGAGCGCGGCATGGTCGAGAAGGCGATTGCCGACGCGATCGCCAACGATAGGCCGTTTCGATTCGAGGCGAGCATCCAAGCCGGCGAGGAAATTCGGCGCGTGCGGGCAGTGGGCGAAGTCATTGCCGACACCGGCCGCGGGCGCCGGCTGGTCGGCATGATCAAGGACATCGACGACGAATACACAACGACCGAAAAACTCAAGACGCTGGCCTTCAGCGACAGCCTGACAGGCGCGCTCAACCGGCTCGGTTTCGACCAGGATTTTGCCCGTTTGCTGGAGGCATCAGTAACGTCGGGCCATCGCGTCCACCTCGCCATTCTGGACCTCGACGGGCTGAAAGCGATCAACGACGTCTATGGTCACCTGTCGGGCGATTTCGCGATCCGGAATACCGCCACGATTCTGGCGGGCCTGCTCCCCGAGGGCACCCAACTGGCACGCCTTGGCGGAGACGAATTCGCCATCTTCGGGTCCTCGTCGTTGTCGCCGCGCGAATTCCTCGCCGCGCTCGAAACGATCCAGCACGGGTTCGACGAAGGCGTCGTCCACGACGGCCACTATCTCGCGATCGGAATATCGGGCGGCTATGCCGTCAGCCGGCCCGGCGACCAGCCGAGCAACCTGCTGTCGCGCGCCGACGCTGCCTTGTATCACAGCAAGCGCGTCAATCCCGGTACGATCAGTTCTTTCAGCAAGGAAATGGACGAGCAATCGCACGATCGCAATGCCTCGGTGGCACGGCTGCGAAGGGCGCTCGCCAAGCAGCAGATCGTCGCCCACTACCAGCCGATCGTGCGCCTGTCGGACGGTGCGATCCAGGCCTGCGAGGCGCTTATGCGCGTGCGGGACGAGAACGGCACCCTGCACAGCGCCGAACAATTTGCGCTCGCGTTTGAGGATGCCAAGATCTCGCGCCAGATCGGCGCCTTCATGATCAAGCAAACGACGCATGACCTGGAGACGATGGCGGGTCAGCTCGAGACCCCGCCGCGCGTCAGCTTCAACGTGACCGCGGCCGACCTGCTGTCGCTCGGCGGCGTCGAATATTTCCATGACATGGTCGCCAAACACAGGCTCGACCATTCGCAGTTCTGCATCGAACTGACCGAATCGATGTTGCTGGTGAACGACTGGGGAGCCTTGAAAACGCTGCTCGTCGAGCTGCGCAAGGCAGGGACAAAGATCGCGCTCGACGATTTCGGCACGGGCTATTCGTCGCTGACCCACCTGCGCGACTTCCCGATTGATTTCATCAAGATCGACAAGTCGTTCGTTGCCCGGCTTGAGCACGAGCAGGAATCGCGCCTGATCGTCCAGTCGCTGATCCAGATGGCCGCCAACCTCAACATCAAGACCGTCGCCGAAGGGATCGAGACGCCTGGCCAGGCCGACCTTCTAAGGCAGATCGGCTGCGAATACGGGCAAGGCTTCCTGTTCGCCAAGGCGATGCCCATCGACCGATTGATCGTCCAGCTAAAAGCTGCCAACGCGATCCGTACCGCCCGAATGTCCAGGGCGGGCTAACAACGCAAAGGTCGGGCCCAATTCGATGTCGAACCGCCCCCGACCCGTCCCTGCATCGAATGGCGTATCGAATGGCGTATCGACCGACGCGCCGACCGCCGATCGCCCGCTCGCCGGAATAGCGCTGCGCCTGCTCTCGGTGCTGTTGCTCGCGATCATGTTCGCCGGGGTCAAGCTCGCCGCAACGCGCGGCGTGCATATCGTCGAGAGCCTGTTCTATCGCCAGGCCTGCGCCGCGTTGTTCGCCGCGCTGTGGGTCATGGCCGGTCCGGGCCTCGCGAGCCTCAGGACACACCGGATCGGGGCGCACGTCACGCGGATGGTGATCGGGCTCACCGCGATGGCGCTCAATTTCCTCGCAATGGTCCTGCTCCCGCTCGCCGAGGCGACGACGATCGGCTTTACCG
>CAZHWG010000066.1:0-7814 GCA_964535925.1 uncultured Sphingorhabdus sp. | reverse complement strand
CGCTGGCTCGAGGTCAGCGAACAGCTCGAACAGGTCGCTGCCTAGGCTTCAGCGCGCGGCGAGAATATTCGCCAGCATCGCGTCGCCGTCGCGCGTCAGGATCGATTCGGGGTGGAACTGCAGCCCGGTCTGACGTGCTGCGCGGTCGCTGATCGCCATTGCCATCGCGCCGATCCGCGCATGGACGGTGAAACGCTGGGGCGGGTTGGGCGTACACAGCGAATGATAGCGCCCCACGCGCAGCGGGCCGGACAGGCCGGTAAAGGGACCAAGGCCATCATGGTCGAGCGGCCACGCCTTGCCATGAATCGGCTCGGGCGCGCGTTCCACGCGTCCGCCGGCGTGCTGTACGATCGCCTGCTGGCCGAGGCAGATGCCGAGCACGTCGCAGCGACCGATCGCGGAATCGACGATGGCCATCAGCGAGCCCGCATCTTCGGGCCGGCCGGGGCCGGGTGACAGGACGAGCAGCGCATTTCCAGCTTCGGCGAGCGCGATCGCCTCGCTCGCCGCGATCGTGTTGCGCCGCACCGCAACGCGGCAGCCAAGGCGTTCGAACGCCTCGACCAGGTTGAACGAGAAACTGTCGAGATTGTCGATCAGGAGGACATCACGCATCGGTCGCGGTCCCGGCGGCTTCGACGCCTGCGATGATGCCGAGGACCGCATCGGCCTTGCGCCGCGTCTCGTCGGCCTCGGCCTGCGGGTCGCTGTCGTGGACGACGCCCGCGCCGGCACGCACTGTCGCGATCCCGTGCTGGACCACAGCCGTGCGGATGACGACGCCGGTGTCGATATCGCCGTCCCCGTTGAGCCAACCGATCGCGCCGCCATAGGGGCCGCGCTTGGTCACCTCGACGCCGCGCAGCAGCTGCGAGGCGCGCAGCTTGGGCGCGCCGCTCAGCGTCCCGACATTGAGGCAGGCGACGAGCGCGTGGAGGCCGTCATGGCCCTCGCGCAACTGCCCCGTGACCGACGAGACGAGGTGCATGACGCGGGCATAGCGTTCGGTCGTCATCAATTGCGCGACGCGGCGCGTACCGCTGGCGCTGACGCGCGCGACGTCGTTGCGGGCGAGGTCAACGAGCATCATGTGTTCGGCAAGCTCCTTGGTGTCGAGCCGCATGTCGGCCTCCTGCCGGTCGTCCTCGTCGGGGCCTGCACCGCGCGGACGCGTTCCCGCGATCGGCTTGACCTCGACCATTGCCTGACCAGCCTCGCGATAGACGCGGACCGATGTTTCCGGCGAGGCGCCGAACAACGTGTGTTCGGGTGCGGCGACGTAATAGCGGTACGGGCTGGGATCGAAGGCCCGCAAGGCCGCATAGGCGGCATAGGGATCGGAGCAGGGCAGGCGAAAGCTGCGCGACGGGACGATCTGATAGACCTCGCCGGCGGCGATATGCTCGCGCATCGTCGAGACGACCGCGCGATAGGCGGCGTTGCCGAGATCGGTTTCGGCGCGGTGATCGCTGAGCGCGGCGACGGGGACGGGGGCAAACGGCGGTGCGGCGGCACAACGCGCAACGAAAGCGGTCAGGCGCTGCGATGCGTCGTTGAACGCGCGCGCCGATGCCGCGGCGTCGTCCGATCCGAAGGCGGTGCAGATCAGCCGTGGCGGCGCGCCGGGATCGATCACGACGAGCGATTCGGCGACCCAGAAGATGAAATCGGGAAAGGCGAGCGGATCGGCGGCGTTGGCGGGAAGGTCCTCGAACAGGTCCACATGGTCGAAGGCGACGATCCCGGGCAGTGCGAGCGTGAAGGGTTCTTCGGGCGAGCGCGAGACGGGAGCGAGCGCGGCGCGCAACACGTCGAACGGCGAGGGGGCGGCGAGCCGCGCGGCGGGATCGTCGCCGGTCGGACGCGGAAAGTCGAACTGCGCGGCGTTCGGCGCGGACTCGGTCACATGGACCGACAGGCGATCGGCGAGCAGTGCGAGCAGGTTCTCGCCGTTCGCCGACAGCGCTTCGGCGGTCACACGCTGCCCGCGCGCGACAACGCGCAACGCGGCCGCTGCGAGGATCAGCGTCGGCCCCGCAGTCCGCTCGAACAGCATCGTGTCCGAACGCCTGCCGCGATCGGTCAGCGCGGCGTGGAGCGCGAGCGCGTCGGCGGGGAGCGGCAGGCGTCGGTGGAGCGCGATCGCCTCACCCGCGCCGCCGGCGGTATCGCGCCTCACAATGTGCGCCCGACCGCTGCGGAGACTGGCGCGAGCGCGCGCATCAGCCCATCGAACTGCGCCGGATAGAGCGACTGCGCGCCGTCCGAGAGCGCCTGTGCGGGGTCCTGATGGACCTCGATCAGCAGTCCGTCGGCGCCGCAGGCGACGCTCGCCAGCGCCATCGGCGCGACGAGGTCGCGGACGCCTGTACCGTGCGACGGATCGACCAGCACGGGCAGATGTGTGCGCTGGCGGACATAGGGCACCGCGTTGAGATCCAGCGTGTTGCGCGTCGCTGTCTCGAAGGTGCGGATGCCGCGCTCGACCAGGACGACGTCGGGGTTGCCCGCGGCGAGGATATATTCGGCCGCCAGCAACCACTCGTCGATCTTCGCCGCGATGCCGCGCTTGAGCAGCACCGGCTTGCCCGCCGCGCCGACCGCGCGGAGCAGCGCGAAATTGTGCATGTTCCGCGCGCCGATCTGGAGCGCATCGGCATAGCGCGCGACGGTGTCGATATCGGCGGTGTCCATCACCTCGGTAACGACGGGCAGGCCGACCTCGTCGCCGACGCTGCGCAGGATCCTGAGGCCTTCCTCGCCATGGCCGGCAAAGCCATAGGGGCTGGTGCGCGGTTTGAAAGCGCCCGCGCGCAGCGCCGAGGCGCCCGCCGCTTTGACTGCCCGGGCGGTATTGAGCATCTGGTCGTGCGTCTCGACCGCGCAGGGACCGGCGATGATCGCCAGCGCGGTACCGCCGATCGCGGTCGCATGTGCGCCGGCTCCGATATGGACGACGGTGTCGTGCGGATGCGTTTCGCGGCTGACCAGCTTGTAGGGCGCAAGGATCGGCTTGACCGATTCGACCATCGGATGGCTGTCGAGGTTCAGCGCGGCGAGGACGCGCTCGTCGCCAAGCGCGCCGAGCACGACGCGTTCGGAGCCGGGCATGTGCAGCGGCTGCAGCCCCGCTTGTTCAATCCGCGCGAGGATATCCTGCGCTTCGGCGGCGGTGGCCTGGGGTCTGAGAACGATGATCATGTTTTGGGTCTTCCGGGAAAAAGGCAATAAAAAACCCGCCAGAGGCGGGCCGGGGGCTTGGATCGGGATGGTCTCTTTCAGGAGACCGGGAGGATCATGCGATACGGCCGCGCCAGCGGGAAAATGCGGGCGTCCACCACCAGGTGCGCTGCGCGAGGGCGGCGATCGAAGTCAGCGAAAGGGTGGGTTCATGGGGCATGGCAATGGCCGCAACCTATGGGCAGGCGCAGGGCCGGTCAATCGGCAAATGCCGAACCGGCAAGCCGGGCGGGTGCGGTCTCGCTATTTGGCGCAATATTCGCGTTTGCCCTTTTTGCACAAGGCGACCGCGGTGCGCCATTCCTCCATCTTCCGTGCCTTCTCCGCTTCATATGCGGCAAGCTTGTCGGCATTGGCCTGCTCGATCCGGGCGTTCTCGGCGAGAATTTTGTCGCGCTCCTGCTTCAGGCGTTTGTACTCGGCTTCCTTCCTGGCGAACTGGCTTTGGCGATCGGCATTCAGTTCGTTGAGCGCTTCGGCATAGAGGTCGGTGCGGGCATTCAGTACACAGGTCGCCGCCACTTCCTCGATGGTCATCGTCGCGCGTTCGCTCGCTGGCAGGGCGAGCAGGGCCGCCGGCGCCTTGTCGCGGCATTCGGCGACCTTGGCCGGCATGCGCGCTTCGATATCGATGCCGTTTTGTTTGAGCATCGCGATCGTCTTGCGCATCTGCGGGGTCACGTCGAGTTGGCGCGGACGACGAAAGGCAACGCAATCGGGGCTCGACCAGATGGCATATTGTTTTTCGTTCTCGGCCCTGTCGACCGAACGGCCTTCGGTCTCGACCAGCCAGTTTTTCGCCTGTTCGCACTGACTGGCCGAATAGCCCGTTGGCTGTCTTTCAGACTGGTGGTGCGAAGGCTGGCTCTGGGCCGTCATCCCTCCGGCGGCTGCGATGATTGCGATCGAGGCGAGCAAGGCGTGTGACAAGGTGCATCTCCAGGTCGATTGCGCATGCAACACGAGGCGTGCAGCGCTGCATGGTCCAAGGCTTCGCTATCTACACGATCAGGCAGGAATTTTCCAACAGTGCGGCACCTATGGTTGCTCGTCGTCGGTACAGCGGCGTCCGCCGTTCAGGTCCGCAGCGACTGTTTGAGCCTGGCAACCACGTCTTCGTCGCAGATGCGGGCGAACCTTGCCATCACCAGGCTGAACAAGCCGAACAGGAACAGGCCGATCGCGACGAGCGTGAAGACCGTCGGGTTTTCGCGCAGTTTTTCGAGCGCCATGCCGATGCCGCCGACCTCCTCGGCATGGCCCGACAATGCCGATGAGGCGATGTTCCACCCGATCATCGCAAAGACCACGGCGCGCGCGGCATAACCCGCATGGCCGAGATACTTGGCCGAGCGCGGCGTGTCGGCGTCGAGTTCGCGGATGAACTTGCCGGTCCAGGCCTTGTGCGCCTGCTCGGCTGCTGCGGCCAGAAAGCCGATGCCGATCAGCGCGAGGACGATCTCGCCGGCGGGGAGCGACAGCAGGAACGAGGCGGCCTCGCCGCTGCGGTCGCCGCCCTCCTTGGCGGGAGTCGCGCTGCCTGCCGCGGCGTTGATCGCGACATAGGCGAGGACGATGTGCCCGAGGCCGCTGGCGACATGGCCGATCCGCTTGCCGATTCCGACCGCGTCATCGTCCTCGCCGTCGAGGTTGAGCGCTGCACCATAGAGGCGAAACAGGCCGTAGAAGGCCAGACCGATGCCGACGAGCAGCAGGATCGGTTCGCCCGCGGGCATGTCCTTGATCTCGGCGAGCACGTTGCTCGGGCTTTTCGCGCGCGACGAGGCAAAGGCGAGGTAGCCGAGCAGGACGTAGACGATCCCGCGTGCAAGATAGCCCAGCCGGGCAAAGGTTTCGACGCGGCGCAGGCGGTTCATTCGGTGGCTCTCCAAGGACAGAACCCCACCAATGCGTCGTGAGGGCCATTGTTCCGCGTGCGTTTCGAAATCGCCGAGCGCGACGGCTTGCCGGGTCGGTTCGAGGTCGGTAGCGCAGGCACATGACCTTCACCCTCGACCGTTTCGATCTCGATGCATTTGTCGCCGCCACGCTTGCCGAGGACCTCGGCGACCATGGCGACATCACCTCGCGCGCGACGATCCCAGCCGATGCGCGCTTTGCCGGGGTAATGGACAGTCGCGAAGACGTCATCGTCGCGGGTCTCCCGATCGCCGAGGCGTTTTTTCGCGCGCTCGACGCCGATGTCGCGATAGAAGTCCTGGCCGACGAGGGCGCGCGCGTTGGCGCGGGCGGCGACCTGATGCGCCTTTCGGGACGGGCGCGCGCGATGCTGACCGCCGAACGGTCGGCGCTCAACACCGTCCAGCACCTCACAGGCATCGCCACGATGACGCGGCGCTATGTCGATGCGATCGCGGGAACGGGCGCGACGCTGCTCGATACGCGCAAGACGATCCCCGGCTTACGCGTGCTTGAGAAATACGCGACCCGAATGGGCGGCGCGACCAACCACAGGATGCGGCTCGACGATGCCGCGATGATCAAGGACAACCACGTCGCGGTCGCCGGATCGGTCGGCGAGGCGGTTCGCCGCGCGGTAGCCGCGGGGATCGAACGGATCATCGTCGAGGTCGACCGGATCGAGCAGATTACGCCGGCACTCGATGCGGGGGCGACGCACCTGCTGCTCGACAACATGAGCAACGAAACGCTGCGCACGGCGGTCGCGCTCGTCGCCGGTCGCGTCCCGACCGAGGCGTCGGGCGGCGTGCGGCTCGATACCATTCGCGCCATTGCCGAGACGGGCGTCGATTACATTTCGGTCGGGCGGCTGACGCAATCGGCGCCGGCGGCCGATATCGGGCTCGACTTCTCGCCCGACTGAGCCTCCCGACCGTCCCGTCGAGGGACAGGCCCGCATTTCCTATCTCGCCCCTCTGGTCAGATAGTAAACGCGGGCTTAACCTTTGGCCCATGAGCAACACGATCACGATACCCGCCCCGTCGGGGGTTGGCCAAATCCGCATCCGCGATCGCCGCCGCATGCGCCGCGCACCAGCCGGAGCAATCGTCTCGCCTGCGAATACGGCCGACTGGCAAGACTATCGCCCGGCGCGCGCACCGCTGATCGCCGGCGACGATGTCCGGCAGTTCATGATGAGCTTCGTCGCCTTCTTCACCGCGGCGATGATCTTTCTCGCCTAAGGCGATGATTCAGTCGCAGGCGCGGTGGAGTTTCTGCGCCAGCCAGGCCGAAACGAGGCACGCGGCGGCGACGAACAGCAATGTATCGTCGATCGTCACGCCGAAATAGACGAGCATGCCGTAGATCACCGTGCCGAGCACCATGAAGGCCGAATTGACGATGTTGTTCGCCGCGATCGTCCGCGCGGTCATCGACTTGGCGACGGTCGTCGTCAGGAAGGCGTAGAGCGGCACGACGAACATGCCGCCCGCCACAGAGATGCCGAGCAGGTCGAAGAACACGCGGTCGCCCTTGGCCAGCGAGAGGAAATCGCGCCAGTCGATCAGCGGACCGCCGACCGGCCCCCAATGGCCGACCGAATACCACAAATCGACGATGAACAGGCCCATGACGATGACCGAAACGGGTGCGAACTTGGCCGACACCTTGCCCTTGAGCATCCGGTTGATCGCGATCGAACCCAGCGCGACGCCGACCGAGAAGACCGCGGTGAAGACCGTCGCGACGCTTTCATCGGCGCCGAGCAGGTTCTTCACCAGCGGCGGGAAGATCGCGATGATCACCGCGCCGATCGCCCAGAAGAAGCTGATCGACATGATCGCGAGGAACAAGCGCGGGATGTGCATCGTCCCCGAGACGAGGTTCCAGCTGTTGCGGATCAGGTGCCAGTCAAGCTTGAGCGGCGGAGCATCGGCCTCGGGCGGCGCATAGGGCACCGCGCTCGCAGTCAGCCGTCCGAGAATCGCAACCAGGACCACGCAGATCGCCGCCCAGGCGGGCGGGATGATGCCGCCGACGACGGTGCCCGAAAGGATCGCGAGATAGGTGCCCGCCTCGACCAGCCCGGTCCCGCCCAAAACGTTTTCGGGTTCAAGGTGCTGCGGCAGGATGGCGTATTTGATCGGCCCGAAAAAGGCCGAATGAACCCCCATCGCGAACAATGCCGCGAGCATGACGGGAACCAGCTCGAAATAGATGCCGATGCTGCCGACGATCATGATGCCGATTTCGGCCGACTTGATGAAGCGGATGACGCGCGCCTTGTCGCTCGAATCGGCGATCTGTCCGGCCAGCGCGGAGAACAGGAAGAAGGGCAGGATGAACAGGCCGCTGGCGAGCGCATTGAACTGCGCCTCGGTCGCCGGGTTCGAATAGATCGTATAGGTAACCAAGACGACCATCGCCATCTTGAACAGGTTGTCGTTAAAGGCGTTGAGGAACTGGGTGGCGAAGAGCGGGCCGAAATGGCGGCGCTTCAGCAAGGCGAGCGATGTCTGCATGAAGTTGCCTTGTTCCCGCCCCCGAGCGTGCGACCGTTTTCGGCCCTTGCGCACGGCGCGGGTGTAGAGACTGATGGGGGCGCGGTCAAAACGGTTTTCAAGCGGGCGCAGGGCGGTCTAAGGTC
>CAZHWG010000065.1:0-7821 GCA_964535925.1 uncultured Sphingorhabdus sp. | reverse complement strand
CGTCTACACCGATGACGGACGTCTCGACGAGACCATGGCGGTGGCGGATGGCGAATCCCCGCGCGTGCGGCTTCATCCGCAGGTCGATGTGCGTGCGATGGGCGACCTGCTGCAACGCGCGGGCATCGCGCTTCCCGTCATCGATCGCGACGACATCGACTTGCGCTATCGCAGTTTCGACCGACTGATCGCCGACCTGCGCGGATCAGGCCTGACCAATGTCCTCGCCGGGCCGGTCGCCGCGCTCGACCGCAACGCGCTGGCCCGTGCCAAAGCGGCATTCGAGGCTGCTCGCGACGAAACCGGACAGGTCGTCGAAACGATGACGCTGGTTCATTTCACTGGCTGGGCGCCCGATGTCTCGCAGCCCGTGCCCGCCCGTCGCGGCAGCGCGAAAGTGTCGTTGCGCGACGCGCTCTCGAGCAAGCCCTGAGGGCTTAGCCCGGCGACGGCTGGCGAAGACTGTCGAGCAAGAGATAATCGATCGGCGGCATCGCCAGACGCGCTATCTCGCCGACATCGAACCAGCCTATGTCATCGGCATGCAAGGCGCGCATATCGCCGCTCCACCTCGCCACGCGATAGAACAATAGCAGCAGGTCGCGCGGCCCCGCCCGCCCACTGGCAAAGGTCAACGGCGCAGCATCGCGCACCGCGATAGCGATGCCCAATTCCTCGTGCAGTTCGCGGATCAAAGCATCGACCGGAGTCTCGCCTGGCTCGACCTTGCCCCCGGGGAATTCCCACAAACCCGCCATGTCACCGCCGGCTGGGCGTTTCTGAAGCAGCCAGCGGCCGCCCTCTCCAGGCAAGGCCGCGGCCACAACGGTCATAATGGGACAACTATTGGAAATATGACTGCGCCTCATAATAAATTAACCGAAACCCATCATATCGTTTGCCTTTGGATACTAGAGCTCCATTCAAGGGACCCGCCATGATGACCAAATTACTTGGCCTGCTTCGGTCGCAAACCGCTGCTACGGCTATCGAATATGGTCTTATCGCTGCGTTCATCGCGGTCGGATGCATCGGCGCATTCACTGCCATCGCCGATTCTACTGCGACCAAGTGGAATACGATCGAAACCGAGTCGACCAAGGCGATGAATTAATCTTTTGAAAAGGGTTTTGCCATAATCCTTAGGCGTTGGCCGAAATCCATTTGGTCAGCCGGGTAGAAGCTAGAAACCTCAGGAGACCAAAAATGAAATTTCTGAAATCGATGATTCGCGACACCAAAGCCGCGACCGCTATCGAATACGGCCTGATTGCCGCACTGATCGCCGTCGCAGGCATCACCGCGTTCCAGGCTGTCGGCACGAGCGTGAGCGGAACGTTCACGAATGCCTCGACGGCAATGAACCAGTAATCAGCGACGCTTCTCGCGTCAGCGAGATTGCGACGTCAGATTTGGAAAAGGGCGGTGGAAATTCCACCGCCCTTTTTTCATGCGCGCCGATCGCGATCGCGATCGGCGCGCATTATTTTCCTTAGCGATTGCCCTTGACGACGATCTTGACCTGATCGCCGACGTTGAGGCGGGCATTCGCACTCAAACGGTTGAGCACCAGGAAGCGCTCGGTGCGGAAATTGTCGTACGCCATGCGGTTGGCAAGGCTCGCCACCGTGTCACCCGACCGGACAGTGACGACATCTATATAGCGCGGCTTGATCGCCGCGGCCTGTGCCGCCGAGAGGCGATGGACGCTCTGGAACATCGAATTGAACACGCCCGTACCGCCCGCCTTGGTCAGCGTCGCGAAGTGGAACGCGCTCGTGTTCGAAAATTCATAGGCGAAGATCGTGATGTCGACCGCACCCGACTGCGTATTCGCGCGCGCGGTGACATAGGATGCGGGCAGACCGTTGACCGTCGTGCGGTTGACCTGACCGGCCTGCAACTGCGTGTCGCCGGCAATGCCCTTGAGCGCGCGCGTCAGATAATCCGACATGTTGCCGTTATAGCTGCCCGCGGTCGTGAACATCGCCTGGCCATTGGGGCCGCTGATCGTCACCGCCTGCGTACCGTTCTGCATGCCGTAACCCGGGGGCACCGAGAAGGCGAAGCGCAGATCGGGATGGCGGAAGGTCTGCCCCTCGACGATACCCTGGGCGGGATCGTCGCCATAGAGCACGCCATCGACCGCCGCCTTGAAGGCGGCTTCGTTCAGATTCCCGCCCGCGACGCCGGTGCTGGCTGCAACCTGCTGAGCCGTGGTCACACGTGAGGCCGGGTCGGGGTGGGTGCTGGCCCATTCGGGAATCGAGCGGGCATCGCGGCCGGCGACGCGCGCTTCGAGGTCGTCCTGCGCGGCCAGGCTGACGAGCATCGTCGACAAGGCACTCGGGTTGTAGCCGGCGCGCGCGAGATACTGGATGCCGAGTCGGTCGGCTTCGAGTTCCTGGCCGCGCGAATAGCCGAGCGTCGCGATCTGGGCGACCTGCAGCGCATTGTTCTGGAGCAGGCCACCGACCGTGCTGGCGATCCCGCCGGCATTGCCGAGCAGCCCACCGACGACGGTACCGAGAACGCCAAGAATGGTGTTGGTCTGCGCCTTCGACTGGCGTTTTTGCGCATGACGCGCGGCGACATGGCCGATTTCATGGCCGAGCACGCCGGCCAGTTCGGCTTCGTTGTTCATCAGCGCCATCAGCTGGCGGGTGACATAGACATAGCCGCCGGGGATCGCGAAGGCGTTGTTGACCGGCGAATTGAGCAGCGACACGGTAAACGACGAGGCCGAGTTCGACAGGCCCGACTGGACCGCGATATTCTGACCCACGCGCGTGACATAGGCGGCCTGCGAACCGGTATACGTGCCGCCAAATTCCTGAAGGATTGCCGGGTGGTTCTTGGCGCCCTCGGCGCGTTCCTGGCTGGAGATCGGGGCCGACTGGCCGGCGACGACATCGCCGCCCCCGGTGTTGCCCATTGTCGTGCAGCCCGAAAGGGCAAGGGCTGTCGCAGATGCGAGCAGAATGGCTTTGCAATTCATTGAATATCTCCCTGGGGGCTCGTTCGCTTCCCGTTATGGAAGCTAAACCCGTCAACAGGGGTGCGGTTCCGTCAAACGGCAACCTTCGCGCCGTCAGCCCTCCAATTGGCCCATTGCGAGATATTTTTCCTCGCGTTCGGTGCGCAGATCCTCGGGCGTCTTGCCGGCAAGCTCGTCGAGCTCTTCGCCAAGCACCTTTTTGAGCGCAGCGATGGCGACCGAACGGACGCGATGCGCACCGCCGATAGGTTCGGGAACGATGCGATCGACAACGCCGAGACGTTTGAGGTCGTCGGCGGTCACCTGCATCGCGGTCGCGGCATCGGCGGCCTTTTCGGCGGTACGCCAAAGGATCGAGGCGCAACCTTCGGGCGAAATGACCGAATAGACCGCATGCTCGAACATCAGCACGCGATTGGCCGCGGCGAGCGCGATCGCCCCGCCCGACCCGCCTTCGCCGACGATCGCTGCGACCATCGGCACCTTCAGCTCGAGGCACGCCTGCGTCGATCGCGCGATGGCCTCCGCCTGGCCCCGTTCTTCGGCCTGGATGCCGGGAAACGCGCCCGAGGTATCGACCAGAGACACGACCGGCAGGCCGAAGCGGTCGGCGAGTTCCATCAGGCGGATCGCCTTGCGATAGCCCTCGGGCTTGCCCATGCCGAAATTGTGCTTGATGCGGCTCGCGGTGTCGTCGCCCTTTTCATGACCGATGACGAGCACCTTTCGCTCGCCGAGACGCGCCAGCCCGCCGATGATCGCGTGATCGTCGGCAAAGGCCCGGTCGCCCGCAAGCGGCACGAAGTCGTCGAACATTCCCGCGACGTAGTCCTTGAAGTGCGGGCGATCGGGATGGCGGGCGACCTGCGTCTTCTGCCACGGCGTCAGCTTGCGGTAGATGTCCGACAGCATCTTGGCCGACTTGGCTTCGAGCTTGTCGATTTCCGACTGAATGTCGACACCGTCGCTGGCGCTGTCGCGCAGTTCGTGGATGCGCTCGTCGAGCGTTGCCACCTGTTTTTCGAAATCGAGGAAACTGACCATATCGGCGCGATCGGTAGGGGGCGGGGGACCGTTCGTCAACGCGATTGGTCGCGCCGCGCCGCAGCCGCGCCAGCAGCCGGTCGTCGAGCAAGCGGATGGCGCGCGTTGACCAGCTCGATCAGGCGGCTGGCATCTACATGGGTATAGATTTCGGTGGTCGAGATATCGGCATGCCCGAGCATCACCTGCAACGCGCGCAGATCGGCGCCGCCTTCTAGCAGGTGCGTGGCAAAGGCGTGGCGCAGGACGTGCGGGCTGATCCGGTCGGGTGCGATTCCCGCATCGGCGGCGTGCGCGCGCAACAGCTGGAACAGGCGGACGCGCGACAAATGGTTCTTCCCGCTGGGGAACAGCCAGGGACTGTCTTCGGGAACGAACGCGAGCCAGCGGGCGACGACGCCACGGCCACGATCGGACAGCGGGACGAGACGCTCTTTCCCGCCCTTTCCGCGGACAATCATGAACGGCTGGTCGACGCGGATCGCGCGGCGCGGCAGCGACACGAGCTCGGTCGCGCGCAACCCCGAGCCGTAGAGCAGTTCGAGCAACGCCAGCAGCCGGATCGCGGCGCGTGCATCGGACGCTGCCGCGCGCTCCTCGGCGAGCGTGAACAGCGCGGCAATCTGCGCGCGATCGAGCGTCCGCGGCAAGGCGCGACCGCGCGACGGGCTGGCCAGCGTACGCGTCGGGTCTTCGCTCACCATCGATTCTTCGACCAGGAACCTGAAGAAGCTGCGCAGCGCCGATTGCTTGCGCGCCAGCGTCGCCGCGGCAAGCCCCGACCAGTGCTGCACGACATCACGGATCGCTTCGCTGTCGGCGTTCGCAAGGCGACCGCCGAGCCGCCTGCTCGCCTGTTCGAGGTCACTGCGATAGGCCGCCAGCGTGTTGGGCGCGCAGCCCTTTTCGGCTGCCATCATCTCGAGGAAACGCTCGACCAGCTCGGCATCGCTGCCTTGATCGACAGGCGGGGTCACCGTGCCCGAGCGCGCCTAGCTTCGCGCAATGGCTTCGGCCGCGATCATGCGCGCCTCGGGTTCGAGGCCGACCTGGCGCAGAGCGCGAACGATGTGGAAAAGGTGGCGCGGGCTGACCTTGTCCCAGCCCCTGCCCTGCATGCCGACCGCGGCCAGCACCGCGACGGTACCCGGTTCACCACGCGACGCGGCGGCATCGATCGCGCGCGTCCAGCGCGTCTGCTGGCTGAGGTCGAGCGCGAGATCCTGCGCCCATTTGTTCGCGGTGCCGTCATCAATTCGGCCGAGGCCAGCGAGACCGGCGACGAGGAAGCGCGTCGCGAGCCGATCAGGGCTCTCGTCGTCGTCACTGAAACTGTCAATCGATCCCGACGATACATTGCCGCCCCTGGGAGCCGCCAATGCCACCATCGCCCATGCCGCGCTGCCTTCGTCGAGCGCGTCGGCCCAGCGTGCGGCCACGGTATCGTAACCGCCGGTCAGCATCGATGCGATCAGCGGGGTGGCGTCGTCTCCATAGTCGCCCGATACCGGCATGCTCGCAGCGGCGCGCGCGGTCAGGACATAGGCCCCATAGGCGTTGCCCTGTCCATCCCCGCCCCAGATTTCGTGCATCGCCGCCAGCCGGTTCGCACTGCGGCGATCGGCAAAGGCTGTTCGCAGGCTGTCCGCAATGGCGAGCGTCGCTTCGCCCCGCTCGCCACTGCGCGCGGCAAAGCCGATAAGATCGCCATAAGCCCGATTCGAGAGGATTCCGATGCTCGCCGCGGCTTTCGCGTCGCTGACGCGGGCGTCGATCGGCGTCATCGCCGCCGCCATCCGCCATGCGCGCATCCGAGCGCTGAAATTCTGCGTCAGCCGGTCGGGGATATCGAGGCCGGCGGCGGTGGCGAGGCCGAAGCGCCAACCGTCGAGCCTGTCGACATTGTCCCACTGGACGGTCACCGACCTTCGTCCGCCGATCCCAGCGCCGACGATCCGCTGCGCCAGCAATATGTCGATCGTCTCGCCCTCGCGGCGGCGCAGCCGGTCGATCGTGCTCGACGCGATGCCCGACTCTCCCGCCATCGCGGCGCACATGCTGCGCGCGACTTCCCAGCGCTTGTCTCTGGACTTGCTCAGCCCCTGTCCGACCAGCGGGCACAGCCCTGCCGGATCGGCGTTAGCCATCGCAGTACCCAGCGCGACGTTGAGCAGTCGCGGCGTGGCGTTGTCGCTGTCGATCGACTGGACAATCGCCTGCGCGCCGCGCGAATCGCCCATCCTGAGCAGCAATGACGCGCGCGCCGCAGCCCAGTCGGCACCGTTGATCGTCGCGGGCGTCACGACATCGGAGAGCAGCGTGCGGCGGAGCAAGATCGAAGCCCAGCGCGAGGCGATCGGCGCCTGCGTTTCGCGCATAAGAATGCTGAGATATTCGCCGCCGCTCGCGCCGAACGCGTCGGGGGCGAGGCCGCCGACATCAATGCCAAGCGGTCCAAACCGGTCGAGGCTGCGACGCGCCGAGGGCGGCAGGTCGTAACGCACGGTGGCCGGCACGTCGTTCTGATCGTCTTCGTCGGTGCCGGTTTCGCTCGATACATCGTCGCCGGTCGCAGGAGAAGGCGCGGCGGTTGCGCCGGGGTTCGACGGAGCGCTCGGCGTCGGCGCAGGCGCAGGTCGCGGCGTCGGCGCAGGAGAAGGAGCCGGGGCTGGCGTCTCGCCAAAGCCCGGCGGCAGCAGCGATTCCTGGCTGGCAACGGGCCCCGACAGCGACAGAGCAATCAACGCGACACCCGACAGGCCGAGCGCCAGGCGCCGACGACGGACGGAATTCTCGGATGGGGCGGAGGTCATCGCGCGGCGCTTACTGGCCCGGAGCGGCCTGGACCGGGGTTTCGATGCGGGTCACCGGCTGTTCGCCGTTGCGCGAGGCGAAGAAGAACAGGCCGCCGACGAGCAGCACCAGCAGCAACAGGATGATTACGAGCGAACGCGACATGAGACCCCCGGGGTGGCGGAACAGAAATGCGGCGGCGCGGGCTTGGTGCCAGTCGTCGGTCAAAAGCTTTGCCCGCCGCGATGGCAAAGCTATAGCGGGCGCATCCATGCAGCGGAACCCGAAAACCAGCCCCCGACCATCGCCCGCACGTGCGGCGGATGCGGTCGGCCCCTTGCCGCCCGCGGTCGCATCGCGGACGATCGTCCTCGTCGGCCTGATGGGCGCGGGCAAAACGACGGTCGGGCGTCGGCTGGCGCGCGTCCTCAGGCGCCGCTTCGTCGATGCCGACAGCGAGATCGAACATGCCGCCGACATGGCGATTGCCGACATGTTCGAACGCTATGGCGAGGAAGAGTTTCGCGATGGCGAACGCCGGGTCATTGCCCGCCTGCTCGACAGCGAACCGATCGTGCTCGCGACCGGCGGCGGCGCGTTCATCGATCCCGAAACGCGCGCTTTGATCGCGGCGCGCGCGATCAGCGTCTGGCTCGACGCCGACCTTGCGGTGCTGGCCGAGCGCGTCGTCAGGCGTGACACGCGCCCGTTGCTGCGCGGTGGCGATCCGCTGACCCTGCTGGGTGCGCTCGCCGAAAAACGCCTGCCGATCTATGCCGAGGCCGATATCCGCGTCGCATCGAGCCAGGCGCCGCACGACCGGACGATCTCCCGCATCCTGACGGAGCTTGCCGCATGGAAAGGCTGACCGTCGACCTTGGATCGCGCCGCAGCGACATCGTGATCGCACCGGGCCTGCTCGACCGCGCAGAACAATTCCTTGCCGCCGGCGCACGCAATGCGCGCATCGTTGTCGTCACCGACGA
>CAZHWG010000064.1:0-7949 GCA_964535925.1 uncultured Sphingorhabdus sp. | reverse complement strand
GCGACATCCTGCGCGATCAGCGCGGCGGTGTTGCGACCGCGGCTGTCGATCCAGTAGAGCGTCTTGCCGTCGTTGGTGAAGCCCGCCGGGTTGGTGGTCAGCGAATCGGCAAGCTCGGTCGAACCGAATGGCTTGTCCTCGACCTTGCCATCGATGACGCGGAAATAATCGACTCCGCCCGCCGCGTTGGGCCGCATCGCGAGCCTGAGGTCGAGATTGTCGTCGGCGAGGAAGCCGGCATAGCCGTCGCCCTTGATGACCTCGGTCATTTACCCGGTTGAAAGATTGAGGCGATAGATGTCGTGCCAGCGCGGATCGCGGTTGTTGATCCCGACCAGCACGGTGTCCTTGTACCTGTTCGACGTGCCGACGAGCTGCGCGCGCGTCTTTTCGAACGGCGTCAGCGTGCGTTCGGTGCCGCTCGCGACGTCGATGCCGTACAACAGGAAATTCTCGTCGCCGCCCTTGTCCTGGACATAAAGCAGTGTCTTGCCGTCGCCCGACCAGCCGTAGCCGCGGATCGGCCGGTCGGTCGAATTGGTCATCGGTCGCGCGGCATCGGGATTGCCGACAGGCGCGACGTAGATGTTGAGCACGTCGTTTCGCGGCGCGAGCCAGCTGAGCCATTTGCCGTCGGGCGAGAGCTGCGCGCTGGTCTTGGTCGGATTGCCGAACAGCTTGGCGCGCTCGATCAGCGGGACGGCGACCTGTTGGGCGGTGGCGGTCGTGGCGGTCGTGGCTGTGGTCATTGCGGTCGGGGTCTCCGTGGCGGAACTGGCCGCGCTGATCGTCGGCGAACCGGCCAGCGCAAACAGCGCGGCACCGGCGAGAAGGGTGGATCTGTTCAGGATGTTGGTCATGGCGGTCTCCTAGTGTCTTGTGGCGACAATACACCTAACGGGTGATTCGTCAAGTAAAGGAGACTTTACATAGGTTATGCGATCAGGTCAAGTGTGCTTTACATTCGCGTCAGATCGCCTCGATGCTGTAATGGTGCCAGGCGAAGATCGCCGCCGCGCCGCGATAGGGGCGCCAGGGCTCGGCCAGCTCGCGGCAGACCTTTTCCGACGGGCGGTCGGCAAGCCCCATGACCTTGCCGATGTCGATCTGGACGGCGAGGTCGCCGGCGGGCCAGATGTCGCGGCGTCCCTCGGCGAACAGCAGGTAGATTTCGGCCGACCAGCGTCCGATGCCCTTGACCTTGGTCAGCAGCGCGATCGCTTCCTCGTCGTCGGCGGGCAGGTCGTCGAAGGTGAGATCGCCGGTCATGACGAGCTCGGCAAGGCTCCTCGCATAACTCTGTTTCTGCCGGCTGAGTCCGCAGGCGCGCAAGCCGTCGAAGTCCGACGCGGCAATCGCCTCGACCGGGCAGCCTTCGCCGAGATGCGCCTCGAGCTTGTTCCACACCGCGCTCGCCGCCTTGGCGCTGACCTGCTGGCCGACGATCGTGCGCAGCAGCGTCGCATAGCCCGGCGGGCGGATCCGCGGCGGCGGATAGCCTGCCTCGGCGAGCGCCGGGGCGAAGCGCGGCTCGATAGCCACCAGCGCGTCGAGATCGGTCCGTATCTGCTTTGCGGTCAGCCCCATGCCGTCACCCCTTGATTTGCGTGGACGCGCACCATAGGCGGGCCGCCAACGCCAAGCCATAGCCGCCACAGACAGGATATTTGATGCCGACGATTTATGTGACCGACCGCGCGGGCAACGAGCGCGCCGTCGAAGCCAAGCCCGGCTATAGCGTGATGGAGACGATCCGCGATGCGGGCTTCGACGATCTGCTCGCCTTGTGCGGCGGCTGCTGTTCGTGCGCGACGTGCCATGTCGTCGTCGACGATGCCCAGCTGTCGCTGCTCCGCGCGATGAGCGAAGACGAGGACGACCTGCTCGATTCGTCGGACCACCGGACGGCGGGATCGCGGCTGTCGTGCCAGATCGACGTGCCCGACGCGCTCGACGGCCTCAAGGTGACGATCGCCCCCGAGGACTGAACACGCGCGCTCAGTCGAGCTTGAGCAGCGCCTTGGGCGCGACCTTTGTTCCCGAAGTGACGTCCCAGACGAGCTGCTGACGCGCACCCGCCCTGGCCGGGCCGTCGTCGGTGTTGTTGGTCAGGATATCGGCATCGGTGGTCAGCGTCAGACGGCCCTCGGTGCGCGCATTGGCGTTGTCGCCGGGCGCATCGGCATCGATTCCGCCCAGCGCGCGCGCGCTCTGGTCGTCGGCGGTGGCGAGGCCGGGGCCGCCGACCTCGACCGATCCGTCGCCGCGGCGGTGGATGGCGATGATCGGCTTGATGATCTCGACCCCTGGGAAGATCGGCCAGACGAAATCGCGATCGAGCCGGCCCGTCAGCGCATAATCGACCTCGAATACGCCGTCACCCTTGTGGACGACCGATTTCCAGCCCTGTTCCTTTGACAGGCGCGCGGCAAAGGCGTCCATCGTCGCGGGGTCGTCGGGGTTGATCCCGCCGAACATCGCGGAGAATTGGGCGACGTTGGCCGCCTTCTCGGCCCGGACGGCCTCCCATTCGGCCTTTTGCTCGGCGATCTCTTCCTCGCTGCAGGCGCGCTCCTCGAAATTGTCTTCGTCGACGCACTCCGCTGCGAATTTCTCGTCGCCTTCGGCTTGCGACTGGCGGACCAGCGCGGGCGAGGTCGCGAACATCAGCTCGCCCTTGTAGGCGAAGGTGAAGGCGCCGTTGCGCCCGACGTCGATGTTCGAGGCGAACTTGCCCGGGACGATGAAACAGGCAGCCAGGGTGAGGGCGATCGCGATTCCGGCCCAAAACGTCATTCGATTGCGCATGATAATTCCCCCCGAAATTGGTTAGTCCTTGGCGGTCGCCACCGCATAAAGCGCGATAGCCGCGGCGTTGGAGACGTTGAGGCTCTCCATCCGCGGGCTGATCGGCAGTTTGGCGAGCATGTCGCAATGCGCCATCGTGTTGTGGCGCATGCCCTCGCCCTCGGCACCGAGGACCAGCGCGATCCGCTTGCTGCCCTCGAGCGCGACCGAAAGTTCGGTCTCGGCGGTGCCGGCGAGGCCGATGCGCCAATATTCGGCTTCGGCGATTTCCTCGAGCGCGCGGGCGAGATTGACGACGCGAACCCACGGAACGATTTCGAGCGCACCCGAGGCCGAGCGCGCGATGACGCCCGATTCGGGCGGCGCATGGCGATCCTGCGTGACGACCGCACAGGCATCGAAAGCGGCGGCAGAGCGCAGCACGGCGCCGACATTGTGCGGATCGGTGACCTGGTCGAGAATGACGATCGGACGGGGCCTGGCGGCGCTGTCGTTCGCTTCGCGGTCGAGCACGTCGCCGAGCCAGATGTCGTCGAGCGGTTCGAACTCGGCGACGATCCCCTGGTGCGGCGTGTCGCCGGGGATCAGCCGGGCTAGGTCGGCGACCTCGCTATAGGTGATCGGCAGCGTCGCGGGCAGGTCGAGCGAGGCAAGCGCCTCGCGCGTGCCCCACACTTTGCGCACGCTGCGCGCCGGATTGGCGAGCGCGGCGATGACGGGATGGCGGCCCCAGATACGGATCGGGGCGCCCTTCTTGACCTGATAGGTTTGCTTGCGACGAGACATGATGCGGTCTTTGCAACGCGCGGGGGCGGTGAGGCAAGCGCGCATTCGCCTTCCACCCGGTTTGTCGGCATTGACACGCCACGGTGGTTTCGCCATTGGGGCGCCTGCACGCCCGGCGCCGGGGTTAATATACCGGCGCAAGCACGGTGGTTTCACCGCTGCGAACATCTGGACAGGTGGCCGAGTGGTTAAAGGCAGCAGACTGTAAATCTGCCCGGGTTTTCCGTACGCTGGTTCGAATCCAGCCCTGTCCACCATCATTCAAAACCAGTCCGGGGGACTGATTTTGAATGATCCCGAGAAGCGCAGTCTTCGAGGGTCAGGCGTCTCCCCAAGCACAGCGCTGCCGGTCGCACAGTCAACGAAGGCGTGTCGACACCTCTTAGCTATGCGCGATAACTAACAATAAGTTAACGATAAAAAACGAATGGTTTCAAATGAAACCGTCGCGTTCATAACAGGCGCGATCCGTCGGGAACCCGGGTATCGGGCGCAAACAGCACGACATTGCCCTCGGCATCGGCGAAGCCCAGCGTGAGCACTTCGGAGATTGCCGGACCGATCTGGCGCGGCGCGAAATTGACCACCGCCGCGACCTGTCGCCCGATCAGGTCGCCGGGCGCATAGTTGGCCGCGATCTGCGCGCAGCTTTTTTTCTCGCCGACACCCGCGCCGAAATCGATCCGCAATTTGAGCGACGGCTTGCGCGCTTCGGGAAAGGCTTCGGCGGAGACGATTGTGCCGACGCGGATGTCGGCGCCGAGGAAATCGTCGAAGCCGATTTGGGGCGCGGCGGGCGCGTCGGGATCGTGCGTCAGGTGCACGTCATTCCATTTCGAGGATGACCGCGTCGACCGCGAGGCTGTCGCCCGCGACCGCGTTGACCCGCTTTACCACAGCCGCCTTCTCGGCGCGCAGGATGTTCTCCATCTTCATCGCCTCGACCATCGCGAGCGGCTGGCCCGCCTCGACCTTGTCGCCCTCGCCGACATGGAGCTGCATCAGCAGGCCGGGCATCGGGCAGAGCAGGAACTTCGAAAGATCGGGCGGGACCTTCTCGATCATGTGCCGTGCGAGCGGCGCGATGTGCGCGGGCAGGACGCGCGCGAAGTGGCTCGCGCCGCGCGTCGTCAGCTGGAAGCCGGTGCGGTGGTTGGCGATCCGCACGAAGATCTCCTCGCCGTCGACCTGCGCCAGGATCGCGCGGTCGCCGGGCGAATAGATCGCCTCGAGGACGAGCGGCGTGCCGTCGACCGTCAGGTCGTCGCCATCGAGCGCGACGTCGTGGTCGCTGCCGCCTATCCGGATTTGCCATCTAGAGGGAGGTTCTAGAGGGCCGTTCAACTGCCCGTCGACCAGCCGCGCGCGGTCCGAATAGGCGCATCCGACGAAGGCGGCGATCGCGGCGAGGCCGCGCTTGAGGTCGGCGCTCGCGGGGGCGCCGTTAAAGCCGTCGGGATATTCCTCGGCGATGAAATTGGTCGTGATCGCGCCCGAGCGGAAGCGCGGATGCTGCATCAGCGCCGAGAGGAAATCGACATTGTTGCCGAGCCCGGCGAGCTCGAACCGGTCGAGCGCGCAGATCTGCGCATCGATCGCGCCCTCGCGCGTCGGCGCCCAGGTGATGAGCTTGGCGATCATCGGGTCGTAGAACATCGAGACATCGAGCCCCTCGCGCACGCCGTCGTCGACGCGGATCACGCGCTCGTCGCTGCGCTCTTCCTCGGGCGGGTCGTAGCGGACCAGCCGCCCGGTGCTCGGCAGGAAGCCGCGATAGGGATCCTCGGCATAGACGCGCGCCTCGATCGCCCAGCCGTTGAGCACGATGTCGTCCTGCTTGAAGGGCAACTTCTCGCCCGCGGCGACGCGGATCATCTGCTCGACGAGGTCGATGCCGGTGATTTCCTCGGTCACCGGGTGCTCGACCTGCAGCCGGGTGTTCATTTCGAGGAAGTAGAACGACTTGTCGGCGCCGACGATGAGCTCGACCGTACCCGCGCTGTAATAACCGACCGCTGCGGCGAGCGCGACCGCCTGTTCGCCCATCGCCTTGCGCATGGCGGGATCGACGAAGGGCGAGGGCGCCTCCTCGACGACCTTCTGGTGGCGGCGCTGGATCGAACATTCGCGTTCGCCGAGATAGACGATGCTGCCGTGCTGGTCGCCGATCAGCTGGATCTCGATATGGCGCGGCTGTTCGATGAACTTCTCGATGAAGACGCGGTCGTCGCCGAAGCTGGCGAGGCCTTCGCGCTTGGTCGCCTCGAAGCCCTCGCGCACGTCCTGCTCGGACCAGGCGAGGCGCATGCCCTTGCCGCCGCCGCCGGCCGAGGCCTTCATCATCACCGGATAGCCGATCTCGCCGGCGATCTTTACCGCGTGCTCGGTATCGTCGATCTCGCCGACATGGCCGGGGACGACGCTGACGCCCGCTTTCAACGCGAGCTTCTTCGACTCGATCTTGTCGCCCATCGCCGCGATCGCCTCGGGCGGCGGGCCGATGAACGCGATCTTCTCCTTGGCGAGCGCCCTCGCGAAGCTCTCGCGCTCGGACAGGAAGCCGTAACCGGGATGGACCGCATCGGCGCCGGTCGCCTTGCACGCGGCGATGATCTTGTCGGCGAGCAGATAGCTCTCCGCTGCCGGCGCGGGGCCGATATGCACCGCCTCGTCGGCCAGCTCGACATGCGGCGAGCGCGCGTCGGCGTCCGAATAGACCGCGACCGTGGCGATGCCCATTTTCTTGGCGGTGCGGATCACCCGACAGGCAATCTCGCCGCGATTGGCGATCAGGATTTTTTTGATAGTCAAAGAATTTGTTCCCGGAATTGAGCCAAACGACGAAACCCACGCATCAGTAGAAATAATACCCGACCGACGAGGACGACGAGCGGCAAAGGAGACATCAGCATAAACAACAAAGCAGTGCCGGGCATTTCAGAATCGGTAAGAGCAATTTGTGCTACGAGCGGCGCGCTAGCCGAAATGATCATCGCTAGAGCGCCGACGACGACATAGCCTCGATAGAGCAGCCACGGCCCTAGTAGGCAGTACCCGGCCGCAGCGAGCATCGTTGCTGACGTCAAGGTCACTCCGCCGCCTCCAGCTCCACGCGCATCGGCTCGGCGCTTTCCATAGCACGCAATCCCAGTTTCTCCAGCAGCGCGGCGTCGGCGCTGTCGCCGCGGTCGCCGGTGGTGAGCAGCTTGTCGCCGGTGAAGATCGAATTGGCGCCGGCGAGGAAGCAGAGCGCCTGCGTCGCTTCGCCCATGCTCTCGCGCCCCGCGCTGAGGCGGACCATCGACTTGGGCATGGTGATCCGCGCAACCGCGACCGTCCGGACGAACTCGATATCGTCGATCTTCGCCAGCGGCGTGTCGGCGAGCATGTCGCCGAGCGGTGTGCCCTTGACCGGAACGAGCGCGTTGACCGGCACGCTTTCGGGGTGGCGCGGCAGCGTCGCGAGCGCGTGGACGAAGCCGACGCGGTCGGCCCGCGTCTCGCCCATGCCGACGATCCCGCCGCTGCACACCGCCATCCCCGCATCGCGGACATGGCCGAGCGTGTCGAGCCGTTCCTGGAAGGTCCGCGTCGTGATGATGTCGCCATAATGTTCGGGCGAGGTGTCGATATTGTGGTTGTAGTAATCGAGCCCCGCCTCGGCGAGGCGGCGTGCCTGGTGCGGCTCGATCATGCCCAGCGTCATGCACGTTTCCATGCCGAGCGCGCGCACGCCAGAGATCATATCCACGATCGCGTCCATGTCGCGATCCTTGAGCTCGCGCCACGCCGCGCCCATGCAGAAGCGCTGCGATCCCGCCGATTTTGCTTCTCTTGCTGCCGCCATCACCGCATCGACGTCGACCAGCTTCTCGGCCTTGAGCCCGGTATTGTGGTGCGCCGACTGCGAGCAATAGCCGCAATCCTCGGCGCAGCCGCCGGTCTTGATGCTGAGCAGCGTGCACAGCTGGATCTCTCCCGGCGCATGATGCGCGCGGTGCGTCTCGGCGGCGCGAAAGACGAGCTCGGTGAACGGCAGGTCGAAGAGATCGGCGATCTCGTCGCGGGTCCAGTCGGTGCGGGGCAGGGTCACTCGGCGGTTTCCTTTTTCGGCGGCAGGTTATGCCCCATGAGCTGCAGCAAATCGGCCGCGGCGTCGACGATGTTGGTGCCGGGGCCGTAGATGCCGGTGACGCCCGCCTTGCGCAACGCCGCGTAATCCTTGGGCGGGATGACGCCGCCAGCGAAGACCTTGATGTCGGCGCGGCCGGCGTCCTTGAGGAGGCGGATCAGCTCGGGAATCAGCGTCATGTGTCCCGCCGCGAGGCTCGAACAGCCGATCGCGTCGACCTCGC
>CAZHWG010000063.1:0-8181 GCA_964535925.1 uncultured Sphingorhabdus sp. | reverse complement strand
CGATGCGCGACGATCCGGCGAAGTGGGAGATCAGCCCGCAAGCATCGCGCGAGACAATCGAAGCGGCAATCGATGCGGCAAGTTCGGTGACGCTGGTCGATGAGATCGTCACCTATATCGCCAGCCTGGTGCGTGCGACGCGAACCAGCGGCGATCTCGAGGTCGGCGCAAGCCCGCGTGCCGGCGCGATGCTGGCGCGCGGCGCGCGGGCCCGCGCCGCGCTCGACGGGCGCGATTATGTCCTGCCCGACGACGTGAAGGCGCTTGCGGTGCCAGCGCTGCGCCACCGCGTCATCCTGTCGGCGACGGCACAGATCGACGGGCGCGAGGTCGAACCGATCGTCACCGCGCTGGTCGAGGCGGTCGAGGCGCCGCGGTGATCTATCCCGCGCGACGTGCGGCGTGGCTGGCCGCGGCTGCCGCCCTGCCTGCGCTGGGCGTTGCGCTGCTGCTGCCGGCTTCGTGGTATCTCGGCCTGTTGCCCTTGTGCCTGCTCGCCGCGTTCATCGCCGTCGATGCGGTGAGCGGCGTCGCGCCACCCAGCGTCGCGCCGCGTGTCGCCTTGCCCGCGATGATCGGTGTCGGAACGCAAGCACGCGTGATGCTGGGGGCCGATTTCGCGCGCGGCGTCCCGCGCCGGATCGAAGGGCGGATCGCGACCGACGCGCGTTTGCACACGATCGGCGACAGCGCCGCGATGACGATCGACGATCGATCGGCGACGCTGGCAATCCCGGTCGAGGCGGTGCGGCGCGGACAGGCGGCGGTGGCGCGGTTGTGGCTGCGCTGGCCGGGTGTGTTCGGGCTGGTGTGGAAGCAGACATCGGCACCCGTCGACCGCGCGATCGCGATCATTCCCGATCTCGAGACGCTGCGGTCGCAGGCGCTGCGCTACCTGCAGGAAGCAGCCCCGGGCGAGCAGGACCGGCGGCGGCGCGGACAGGGACGCGAGTTCGAGGCGTTGCGCGAATACCAGCCCGGAATGGGCCGACGCAGCATCGACTGGAAGCGCAGCGCGCGCCACGGCGAACTGCTCGCGCGCGAATACCGCACCGATTACAATCAGGCGGTCGTGCTGGCGATCGATAGCGGCCGATTGATGTGCGAACCCGTCGCGGGCATGCCCAAGGTCGATCGCGCGGTCGGCGCGGCGCTGCTGACCGCGTTCATGGCGCTGAAGGGCGGCGACAGCGTGCGCCTGTTCGGGTTCGATTCGCGCCCGCGCGTCGCCAGCGGCGCGATGAGCGGGGTCGCGGGATTTTCGCTGCTGCAACAGCGCGCCGCCGAGATCGACTATTCGCCCGAGGAAACCAATTTCACTCTCGCGCTGACGACGCTCGGTGCACGGCTCGAACGGCGTTCGCTGGTCATCGTCTTCACCGATTTCGTCGACAGCATCTCGGCCGAATTGATGCTCCGCAATGTCGGCGCGCTGACGCGCCGCCACCTCGTCCTGTTCGTCCTGATGCGCGATGCCGAGCTCGAGGCGATGGCCGACGGCGAGCCCGCGACGGGCGAAGACGTCGCGCGCGCGGTGACCGCGGGCGCACTGCTGCGCGAACGCCAGCTGGTCATCGAGCGGCTGCGCCTGCTCGGCGTCGAGGTCATCGAGGCGGCGCACGACGAGGTCGGCCCCGCGTTGCTCGAGCGCTACCTGACGCTCAAGCGCGAGGACCGGCTGTGAGTCGCGAGATCGGCGCGGTGCGGCAATCGCTCGCGAGCTTTCGCGCTGAGCGCGCCGATCAATGGGCGGCGTTCGAAACATTGCTCGACAAGGCCGAACGCAAGTCGCCACGCAAGCTGAGCGAAGAAGAACTGGTCCAGCTGCCCTTGCTCTATCGCGCCACGCTGTCATCGCTCGCGGTCGCGCGCAGCGCGGTGCTCGACGCGCAGCTGCTCGCCTATCTCGAGGCGCTGTCGCTGCGCGGCTATCATTATCTCTATGGCGCGCGCGGGCAACTGGGGCCGCGGGTCGGGCGCTTCTTCCTGGCCGACTGGCCCGCCGCGATGCGCAGCCTGTGGCGCGAGACGCTGGTGATGCTCGCGGTGCTGGTGATCGGCATCGTCGCGGGATGGCGGCTGGTCGCGCTCGATCCCGTCTGGTTTGCCGCGATCGTCGGCGAGATGGCGCAGGGCCGCGGGCCCGAGGCGAGCGCGGCGGCGCTGCGCGAAATTCTCTACGGCAGCGGCGACTTCCTGTCGGGTTTCGCCGCCTATCTGTTCGTCCACAATGCGCAGATCGCGATCCTCGCCTTTGCGCTCGGCTTTGCCTTTGCCGTCCCGACGGTGTTGCTCGTCGCGACCAACGGGGCGCTGATGGGGGCGATGGCACAGGTCTATTTCGCCAAGGGGCTGGGCTGGGAATTCGTCGGCTGGCTTTCGATCCACGGGACGACCGAACTGTTCGCGATCGTGCTGGCCGGCGCAGCGGGCCTCAGGATCGGTACCGCGGTCGCCTTTCCCGGTGAAGCGAGCCGGGTCGACGCGGCCGCGCGCGCGGGGCGCACCGCGGGCGTGGCGATGGTCGGGGTGGTCATCATGCTGCTGCTCGCCGGGCTGCTCGAAGGCATCGGGCGCCAGACGATCACGAGCGACGTCGCCCGCTATGCAATCGGCGGCGGCATGCTGGTCCTGTGGTGCGGCTATTATTATGGCTTGCGGATTCGTCCCAAAGAGGAGGCGCCGCAATGAGCGGCGCGAGGGTCGCCGCGACCGACGGCAAGCGCCGCCGCGCGCTCGTCACGCCCGAGGGGTTCGACCTCGGCGTGACGATCGGCAGCGCGGGCGCGCGGCTTGCGGCGCTGACGGTCGACCTCGGCCTGTTGCTCCTGATCGTCATCGCGGTCCTCCTCCTCGCGCTTTTCGGCGTGATCTCGCTGGGGTTCGAACGCGGCGAGCCGCTGATGATCGGCGTAATGATCGCGATGTTCCTGCTGCGCAATTTCTGGTTCATCGGGTTCGAGGCGGGCAAGCGCGCGGCGACCCCGGGCAAGCGCCTGCTCGGCCTGCGCGTCGTCTCGCGCGACGGCGGCGCGCTCAATGTCGACCAGGTCATCGCGCGCAACCTGATGCGCGAGATCGAGCTGTTCCTGCCGCTGATCATGCTGAGTTTCAGCGGCGCGCAAGGCAATCTCGACGGCTGGGCAACGGTCATGGGCCTGGGTTGGGCGCTGCTATTCTCGCTGTTCCTCCTGTTCAACCGCGACCGTATGCGCGTCGGCGACATGCTCGCGGGAACCTGGGTGATCGAAACGGGCAAGCAGAAGCTCGGCGAGGACCTGTCGGCGCCGCAATATGATGCGCATCGCTATGCCTTCAGCCAGGCGCAGCTGTCGGCCTATGGCGTTGCCGAGCTGACCCGGCTCGAAGAGGTGCTGAGGCGCAAGGACGAGGCGCAGATGTGGGTCGTCACCGACGCGATCGTCGGGCGGATCGGCTGGGCCGAGCACGTCTCCGACGCCGAGGGGTTTCTGAGCGCCTACTATGCCGGCCTGCGCGGGCACCTCGAGCGCGACCTGCTGTTCGGCTGGAAACGCGCCGACAAGCACGACAACGCCGCGCCGGGGGTGGCGAGTATTGGGTAGCGGAGGGAGAAGGGCCCGAAATCGTGGGGCACATATTGAAGTCTTGAATTGGGTGGTTAGCGGACACCTAGGCTTGGGACAGGGCGAACCCAACGAGCACCATCTTCGGCGCGGTCACAAGCACGGCAAGCGCAGCAGCCACGCGAACGGCACCGTTGCCGAGCAGGTTCCCCTCTACTGCTGCCGTTCGGCCCGCCTCGACGACCAGAAACCAGGCGAAAGAGCTAATTAAGACTGGCCATGTGATGCTGGTCGGCAAACCGATTAGATAGGATAGCTGCGAGTGCATTGGGGCTCCGATACCCAATGCAATGAGAACCGAGAGGATGGTCGTCTTGGCATCGGCAGCCTGACCAAAAACGCGGAGTTTAGTCACGGAATTCAGAAATAGTTTGGAAGCTAGCCACATGACGGGCGCAGCAAACAGCAGTGCCATCAGCCATGCAAAGATTACACCCCAGCCATGATAGTCAAAATTAGAGTATGGCACTTGGTCTTCAGGCGAGAACTGGGAGAGCACCAAGCCGCAGGACCAAGGTCGCGAGAGATATGCCAACACCGTTACGCCCATAAGCGCATAGCCAGTTATTCGTATAGTCGGTGTGGCCATCGGCCTTTTATGTCATCTCATTCCAATGTCTACAAATGGGTCGTTAGCGGTCGTTCCATTGCATCCATGGTCCGGGAATCTTGCGGCGCCATTGAGGGATGCTTTTCAAGCTCATCCGATAAAGCTGCGCAGATCGGCCATGAACGCATCGAAGGCGTCGTGGTGGAGCCAGTGGCCCGCCTCTTCGTAGAGCGTCACGTGCGCATTGCTGAAATACGCGTCGCGGCCGTCTTCGGCGGGGTTCGAGGCCCAGCTCTTGCCGCCATAAGCGAGCCATGTCGGGCAGGCGATCTTGCCCCATAAAGCGTGGATCTCGTCCTGCGTGATGTCGAGCGGGCACCAGGCGCGGATCATCGGGTCGAACTTCCAGCGCCAGCCGCCCTCGCCTTCGCCGCCCTCGCTCTTGCGCAGCCCGTGTTCGGTCAGGTGGCGGACCTGGTCTTCGGAGAGGTGCGCGTTGGCGGCGCGCATCCGCGTCTCGGCATCGGCAACGCTGCCATAGGCACGGTGGCTCCGGCCCGAGGCAGTGCGGACATCGTCGAACCAGTCGCGCAACCGGTTCTCGATGCCCTTTTCGACGCGCTTGGCGAGCATCTCGGGCGACGGGCCGAGCCCCTCGATCGAGACGAGACGTTCGATCCGGTCGGGAAACAGCCCGGCATAGCGCAGCGCGATATTGCCGCCGAGCGAATGGCCGACCAGCGTGAAGCGTTCCCAGCCGAGCTGCCGGACGATCTCGCCGAGATCATAGACGAAGTTCATCATCGGATAGCCGCTCGCACTGGCCCAGTCGCTATCGCCATGACCGCGCAGGTCGGGCGCGACGACGTGCCAGTCGGCGGCGAGCCGCTGCGCGATCCAGTCCCAGCTGCGCGCATGGTCGAGCCCGCCATGGACGAGGAGCAACGGCGGATTGGCGGGGTCACCCCAGTGCCACGCATTGAGCGAGAGAGTCTGGGACGAATAGCTGGCGCGGGTCGGCTGGGTCATGATCCCGGCCCTAACGCGCTTCGCAAGCGCGTGCCATCATGCAATAGCATGCGCGATGGAGAACGCATTCGACCTGGTCGTCATCGGCGGCGGCATCAACGGCGCGGGGGTCGCGCGCGATGCGGCGGGCCGCGGGCTCAAGGTCGCGCTGGTCGAACGCGACGACCTTGCCGCGCACACATCCTCGGCGAGTTCGAAGCTGGTCCATGGCGGCATCCGCTATCTCGAGCAGTACGAGTTCGGCCTCGTCCGCAAGGCATTGCAGGAACGCGAAGTGCTGATGCACATCGCGCCGCACATCGTCTGGCCGTTGCGTTTCGTCCTGCCGCACGACGCGCGGCTGCGGCCCGCATGGATGCTCCGCATCGGGCTGCTGCTCTACGACTGGCTCGACCTGCACCGCAGCCTGCCGGCGTCGAAGGCGGTGCGGCTCGACCGCCCGCCGTTCGCCGGCGTGCTGGCGAGCCACTATATGCGTGGCTTCGAATATTCGGACTGCTGGGTCGACGATGCGCGGCTCGTCGTGCTCAACGCGGTCGATGCCGCGGCGCACGGGGCGACGATCCTGACGCAGCACGAATGCGTCGGGATTGCGCGCGACGGCGATCACTGGCGCGTCAGCGTGCGCGGCGATGGCGAAGACACGACGCTGACCGCGCGCGCCATCGTCAACGCTGCGGGCCCATGGGTCGAACAGGTCATGGCGCTAAGTGGAAACGCGTTGGCATCGCACGCGCCGCCGGGCCATGTGGTCCGGCTGGTCAAAGGCAGCCACATCGTCGTCCCGCGAATCCACGAGCTCGACCGCGCCTTCATCTTCCAGAACGACGACCGGCGGATCGTCTTCGCCCTGCCCTATGAAAATGATTTCACGCTGATCGGGACCACCGATGCAGATCCGCCGCCGCTCGGCGAGATGGGCGAGGTCGCGATATCGTCCGCCGAGACCGACTACCTGATCGATGTCGCCAACCGCCATTTCGCCAAGACGATCGATCGCAGCGCGATAGTCTGGAGCTATGCCGGCGTGCGATCGCTCTACGACGACGGCAGCGCCGATGCCGCCGACGTGACGCGCAACTACGTCCTCAAGCATGACGGCAGCGACAGCGCGCCGCAGGCCGTGCACATCATCGGCGGCAAGATCACAACCTATCGCCGCCTTGCCGAGGATGTGCTGGCGCTGCTGGCGCCCGAAATCGACGCGGGCGGCGCACCGTGGACCGCCGACGCGCCGCTGCCGGGCGGGACCATCGGGTCGAGCGGGCCGAGCGTCTATGCCGCGTGGCTGGCGAGCCAGTATCCGGGCCTGCCGCATACGATGCTGGCGCGGTTCGCGCGCAGCTACGGGAGCGCGAGCGGCACGATCCTGGGTAATGCGAAACGCCCCGCCGACCTTGGCCAGCATTTCGGCGCCGACCTCTACGCGGCCGAGGTCAGCCACCTGATAGATAATGAATTCGCTCGCACCGCCGACGATGTCATATGGCGGCGGACCAAGCTGGGCCTGCGGCTGTCACCGGCCGAGGTCGAGCGTCTCGGCGATCATGTCGCCGCCGTCCGCCATCTCAGGCGTCCTGCAGCGCCTTGACGGTCTTGCGCATTTTCGCGCACGGTGTCGCGACCGGCTTGCCATCGGCCGCGACCATCCGCGACCAGCCGTCGGGGCCAAGCCGCTCGAGCGGCTGAAAGCGCGTCTTGTACTGCATGCGCGGGGATCCCTCGACCCAATAGCCGAGATAAACATAGGGCAGACCGCCCTCGCGCGCCTTGGCGATGTGATCGAGGATGATGTACGTGCCCAGCCCGTCAAAGGCGGGATGGTCGGGTTCGAAGAAACTGTAGACCATCGACAGGCCGTCGGCCTGCCGGTCGGTCAGACAGGCGCCGATCAGCTGCCCTGGCACTTCGCCGACGCCAGGTTCGCGATATTCGATCATGAAGCTGTCGACCGGGCTCAGCTCGACCATGTCGGCGAAATCGCTTTCGTCCATCTCGGTCATGCCGCCGTCGGGATGGCGCGCGGCAAGATAGCGACGCAGCAGCGCGAACTGTTCCTCGGTCGCCCATGGCTTGCACATCGAGGTGGCAATCGCGCGGTTGCGCTTGATCGTCCGGCGCTGGCTGGTCGAGGCGGTAAAATCGTCGGCGACGATGCGCACCGACACGCAGGCGGTGCAGTCGATGCAGCTCGGCCGATAGGCGACGTTCTGGCTGCGGCGAAATCCGATCCGGCCCAGCGCGTCGTTGAGGTCGTGCGCCTGATCGCCGCCCAGTTCGGTGAACACCTTGCGCTCGATCTTGCCCGGCAAATAGGGGCACGGACCGGGCGTGGTGACGAAAAACCGGGGAAATTTAAAGGGCGCGGTCACTGCGTTCGTTAACCTCTTTGCGTCGAGCACCACCTGGGCAGAGCCGGCATTATGCACCCGACGAGCCCTCCCGCAAACCCCATTTACTACGAAAAAGAGCAGTGTGACCGCACTGACCGGCGCGATACCGGAAAGATGATTCAGAACGGGACAGGCAAGGGTCAAACGTTAACGTTTCGGCACGAAATCGACTCGTCCTGCCGCATTGATCGCATCGCTGGCGTCGGCGCGACGGCTTGGCTAAAGACGCGCTCATGGCAAAAATTGCATTTATCGGTACCGGCGTGATGGGCGCTCCCATGGCACGCCACCTCACGACCGCGGGCCACACGCTCGCTTTGTTCAACCGTTCGCGCGACAAGGCCGAGCGCGCGGCGAGCACCTTCGCCGCAACGATCCATGACAGCCCCGCCGAAGCAGCACGCGGATGCGACATCGTCATCAGCTGCGTCGGCAATGATGACGATCTGGCCGAGGTCATGCTCGGCAGCGACGGCGCGCTCGGCACAATGGCCAAGGGCGCTCTCGCGATCGACCATACGACGGTCTCGGCCGACCTTGCGCGACGGATCGAACGCGAAGCCGGTGCCCATGGCGTACTGGCGCTCGATGCCCCCGTGTCGGG
>CAZHWG010000062.1:0-8192 GCA_964535925.1 uncultured Sphingorhabdus sp. | reverse complement strand
TGCGGAGCGATTTTCGGCGGCGACGTATCGCGAACATTGCGGACTTCCGGATAGCCGCGCCGCCACCGCGAGAAACTTCCCCGCTGGCGCGCGATCCATGCTAGAAGCCGCACATCACCCGCTTCCCCCAATCGAGCGCGTCGGTGACTGAGGGATCTTATTGCGCCCCCGCTTGGAGGCCGGAGTCCCACATGATACTTGACAGTGACGCAGAAATTCCCGTGACCCGTGCGATCAACGTGCGCCTCCAGGAAGACCAGGTCATCACCAAATGCGGCCGCAAGGACATCGCGATCAGCGCGATCGAACCCCTGCCCGGCGGCGGCACGCGTGTCGTTCTCAACAACATGGAAGACGCCACCGTCATGCACAAGGCGTTCGGCCGCAACGTCATCAAGGGCGAGGTCAAGCGGACCAACTTCATCGCCCGCCGGCACGCCTGAACAAATCGGGCGACTTTGGCGAAACATTGTGTTATGCTCTGCGGATCGCGCGTAATCCGGCCGCAAGCCGACGCGTGGCTGAGAGACTTTGAGTGCTCCCTGCTTGCTGCCCGATAAGGCTTTCTACCCTGCTTCACGCATTCCCGACACGACCCTGCCCGCATCGCGCCTCCGCGCCGATCGTTGCGCGTCGTTTGCCGAATGCCCTTCGCATGTGCGCCGCCCCGACCTGATCGCGGCTGCGCCATATCATTCCCCGCAACGCCGATGCTACGAGCCGGACGGCCTGCGGGGGACTTCTTAATCCGGTTCGACTGATACCCAAGGAAATCGATATGCCCGTAGGCACAGTAAAATTCTTCAACAGCGACAAGGGCTATGGCTTCATCGCCCCCGAAGACGGTTCGGGCGATGCGTTCGTCCACATCTCGGCGGTCCAGGCCGCTGGCATGCAGACGCTCGAGAACAACCAGCGCATCGAATATGAGCTGACCGAAGAGCGCGGCCGCACCGCCGCGACCGACCTCAAAGCGGTCTGATATTTCGGCCAAGGGCGCGGGTCGGCGGCGGTTCATTCCGTTCCGATCCGCGCCTTTACCTTGCCGACGAAACTTACTATCCTGATATCCCGCCCGATTCTTGGGCCGGGACACTCACAAACACCCTGGCGGAGATTTGGAATTGGCCGATAATCTGGCATTCTACCGGCAGCGCGCAGAAGCAGATCGCCGCGCAGCCGAAGCGACGACTCTCGAAAACGTACGTGAACGCTGCCTGCGCTCGATGAGCCATTGGGAAGCGATGGCCGAACGCGCCGAAAAATACGAAGAACAGCGCGAAATCCGCGAAGCCGCGAGCCGTGCTCGGGTCGAGGCCGCGAAGGTCGCTGCCGCCGAAACCGCCACGGCCTAGCGCCGGGGCGCTTGGCGCCCTACCACCCCACGCTGCAGTTGCGGTCGATCAGATCGCGGTGATTGCCTGGCCGCTCTTGAGCGTTTCGCCATTGGTGACGATGATCTTGTCGCCGAGCTTTACGACGCCAAACAGCTTCTTGGCGAATGCCACCGGCACGCCGATGCAGCCGTGCGTCGCATAGCCCCAGTCGACTTCGCTGCCGTGGATGCTGATGCCGTCGTTGGTCATCCGCAGCATGTACGGCATCGGGGCCGCATCGTAGAGGTTGCTGACGTGATCGGCATCCTTCTGGGTGATCGGATAGACGCCCGTCGGAGTCGGCTTTTCGTCGGCGCCGAAGAGGATTACCGCCGCGCCGATCTCGTAACCGCCCTGGAACACCGATAGCGTCTCTGCCTTGAGGTCGACCGTGATGACGATCTGTCCGGGTGGCACGCCTTCGTCGTCCCAGACATAATCGCCATGGCGAAACGGTCCGTCGATCTCGAGCACGCGCTTGACGACATAGGAATCGCTCGCGGCAGGCTGCAAATTGCCCTGTCCCTTCTTCGCCGTGGCCTCGCTCTTTCGGTTGTTCGCCACAAACGCAGCAGCGTCGGCATTAGCCGTCGCAACGCTCAGCTGGCCGGGGTTGGCCTGCTCCGAAGCGAGGTTCGCCTGCGCATCGCGCGAACATCCCGACACCAACACCGCAGACATCGACAGGACTGCCAACAGCACCACGCGCGTCGTGCGCGTTACCGGCATCGGGTTTGGCGGGCGGCTGATCACTATGACTGTCCTCGTTTGTGCGCGTTAAGCTCTTGTTAGCCAATCCAATCGCGCTTGGCCAACTGCTTGGCGATGGCGTCCCGATTGGAGACGCGACTAGCGGCGAAGGTAAACATCGCGCGGTGCCGATCGTCGACATTTTCGTTTGGCCTCGCCAACGCTGCCTTATAGAGCGCGGCAATGCCCCCACTCTCCGCAACGTTGGACGATCCCGACCTCGACCGCCATCCGTTCCGGATCGCCAACTTTCGACGTTACTGGGTCGCGCGGCTGGCGGGCACGCTTGCCCAGTCGGCGCTCGTCCTGATCATTGGCTGGCAAGTTTACGGGCTGGCACGGACCGAGATGTCGGTCCGCGAGAGCGCCTTCCTGCTCGGCATGATCGGCCTCGTCCAGTTCGTTCCACTGTTTTTCCTGACGCCCGTGACCGGCTGGGTCGCCGATCGCTTCGACCGCCGCCGCATCGGCCAGGTAACGATCTTCATCCAACTTTGCTGCGCTGCCGTCCTCGGTGCACTGACTTGGCGCGGGGATATCGGCTTCGGCGCGCTGTTCGGTGTTGCTTTCTTCCTCGGCATCACGCGCGCTTTTTCGGGACCTGCCTTCAGCGCACTGGCGCCCAATCTCGTCCCCCGCAAAGTCCTCCCCACCGCGATTGCCGTGTCGTCGATCGCCTGGCAGGCGGGCATGATTGCGGGGCCAAGCATCGGCGGCGCGATGTATGCAATCCATCCCGACGCCGCCTATGCCTTGTGCACCACGCTGTTTCTCATCGCCCTGATCGGGGTGATGTTGATTCGACCAGTCGCCCAACCCGCCATGCTGCGCGATCGCAAGCCGCTGCGGCAGATGATCGACGGGCTCAGCTATGTCCGCAAAAACCGCCTCGTGCTGGCCACGATTACGCTCGATCTGTTCGCCGTCATGCTCGCCGGCGCCACCGCTTTGCTGCCTGTATTCGCGCGCGACATATTGCACGTCGGCGCAGCAGGCCTCGGCATTCTCGCCTCGTCGATGGGCGTTGGCGCTGCGGTTACCGCGATCTGGTTTTCGATCCGGCCGATGCACGACAATGTCGGGGTCAAGATGCTTGCAGCCGTATTCGTCTTCGGCACCGCAATCATCGCTTTCGGCCTGTCGCAACACCTCTGGCTTAGCGTCGTGGCGCTCGTCGTCGCCGGCGGCGCGGACATGGTCAGCGTCTATATCCGCCAGTCGCTGATTCAGCTGCATACCCCCGATGCGATGCGTGGTCGCGTTAGCTCGGTCTCACTGCTGACGATCTCTGCGTCAAACGAGCTCGGCGAAACCGAGAGCGGATTGCTTGCATCGTTGCTCGGCCCGGTCGCCGCGGTCGTCGCGGGTGGCATTGGGGCGATCATCATCACGATTGCCTGGGCACGGCTCTTTCCAGAGCTCAGACTTGCTAAATCGTTCGACCCTCCCGACATGGATGGCGAACCGACAGTCAAGGAAGGCCCGCTATGAAAGCTGCGAACATTCTCGAAACAATCGGCAATACGCCGCACATCCGTATCCAGCGTCTGTTTGGCGACGCCGAGGTCTGGATCAAGTCGGAGCGTTCAAACCCCGGTGGGTCGATCAAGGATCGTATCGCTTTGGCGATGATCGAGGCCGCAGAGGCCGATGGCTCACTCAAGCCCGGCGGGACGATCATCGAACCGACCAGTGGCAATACCGGCGTCGGCCTCGCGATGGTTGCGACAGTCAAGGGATACAAGATTATCCTCGTGATGCCCGAAAGCATGTCGATCGAGCGGCGCCGTTTGATGCTTTCATATGGCGCCAGCTTTGATTTGACGCGCAAGGAAAAGGGCATGAAGGGTGCCATCGAACGCGCCACCGCGCTCGTCGCCGAGACTCCTGGTGCATGGATGCCGCAGCAATTCGAAAACCCCGCCAACGTTTCGGTCCACGCGCGCACAACCGCGCAGGAAATCCTTGCCGATTTCAGAGACACTCCGATCGACATATTGATCACCGGCGTCGGGACCGGCGGACACATCACCGGCTGCGCCGAGGTGCTAAAGAAACACTGGCCCGATCTCCAGGTTTTCGCCGTCGAACCGGACGCGTCGCCGGTTATTTCGGGCGGCGCGCCCGGTCCCCACCCAATCCAGGGTATCGGCGCGGGCTTCATTCCGGGAAACCTCCATACCGATGTCATCGACGGCGCGATCCAGGTCGATGCTGCCAGCGCCAAGGACATGGCGCGCCGCGCCGCCGCGGAAGAAGGGATGCTTGTTGGTATCTCGTCGGGCGCAACCTTGGCGGCAATTGCGAAGAAAATCGCGGAAATAGGCCCAGGCAAGCGCATTCTAGGGTTCAATTACGACACCGGGGAACGCTATTTGTCGGTCCCCGATTTCCTCCCAGAGGAATGATACGCTAAAGCGCATCCATGGTCGAATTCGACACTAACCAACCCGCCGATGTGGGTTCTATCAGGATACCGTCTGATAACCGTCGTTTGGCGAGCGCGATCGGTGTGCTGATCGCGGCAACGGTCTTGACCCTGCCGCTCGTCCTGGGAACTTTTGCGCCACCTGCTCTGTCGTCGGATTCCGCGAGCGCTCAGACACGAGGAGCGGCATTGCGCGATTTGGCCCCGCCGCCACAAGCGCCGCCGCCTGTCGAACCACTGGTACTCAAACCCATTGCCGAGGACGATGCACGCGCGGTCAACTATCGCGTTCCCTTCGTTGCAGGTCCGATCGTCGCGGCAAAACCGTTCAAGTTTGTCGGCAACGACATCCAGCTCGATCGGGCGCGCGACTGCCTTGCTGCGGCAATGATCTACGAAGCGGGCGACGATAGCGATGGCCAGCGTGCGGTCGGGCAAGTTGTTCTCAATCGCGTCCGCCACCCCGCTTTCCCCAAGACAGTCTGCGGCGTGGTCTTCCAGGGCAGCGATCGACGCACGGGCTGCCAGTTCACCTTCACATGTGACGGCGCGCTCAATCGCCGTTACAGTGACGCTGCCTGGGGTCGGGCGCGCGCAATGGCGCAACTCGAACTTGGCGGGTTGGTCGACAAGCGTGTCGGACTCGCAACGCATTACCATACCGACTGGGTCGTACCGTACTGGAGCGATACGCTCGACAAGCTTGCCGCAGTCGAAACGCATCTCTTCTTCCGCTGGAGAGGCGGCTGGGGGACACCTGCGGCGTTCCGGTCGCGCGTTAATCCTGACGAACCTGTAGTTGCCAAGCTTGCCGCCTATTCGCCCGCGCACAACCTGGGAGCGGCACTGACTGCGCTCGATTCGATCGAGACGCTCGATCAGGCGGTCGCCGCGGCGGCGCCCGCATCGACGGCCAAGGTGTTCGACAACACCGTCTTCATCGGCGCCCCCGCCAGCGCCACGCCTGCCAGCCTCAAGGCCCTCGCCCTGGCCCAGTGCGGCGATCGCGATTATTGCAAGCTGTTCGGCTGGACCGACAAGGCGCTTGTTCCGACCAACGGAGAGCTGTCCGCCGCCGCGCGTAAATCGATGGCGTTCAGCTACCTGCGAGACAAGAAAAGCGGTTTCGAACGTGCGCTTTTCGACTGCGCCATATTCCCCGGCCTTCCCAAGAACGCCTGCATGAAGCCCTAACGGACATTCCGACCGCGGTTGCGGCGATGGCGCAAATTGGCCCAGAATGACTTGACCAGTCCGCGCTTGGCGAGCGGTTCGAACATTTCGTCGGCGGATTCGGGATCGAGGATCTCGCGATCGGCGACATACTTTCCGAAGCCCTCGGGCTCCTCCATCGGAATTGGCTCGAGACATCGCCCTTCATCGACGAAGCACGCAATCGTCGCCCGCATCGAGTCGGTCTCGGCCAGGCTATCACCAATCGCATCGCAATCGGTGCCCAGATGTTCGGCCAACAACCCAATACGAATGGACCGGATTGCAGCGCGTGCAGCCGCTTCATCCTCGACCTGTGACGCCTCGATCAGGACATCGCATTCGCTGTCGAGGCCAAGCGAGCGGTTGTTCATGTTCGACGAACCGATTCGGAGGACGCGATCATCAATGATCATCACCTTGGCATGGACATAGATCGGCGTACCGCCCTTGGTCAGCGGATAATAGATGCGAAATCGATCGTGAGGGTCGCTCTTGCCGATCATCCTGCACAGCCGCACGCGCGTTCCGTCCATCGCAACCTGCTCGATCCACCCGTCAGCTGTCAGCGGTTGCACCATGACGATCTCGATATCGGGTTTTTGCTCGAGCCGCGCCACGATCGCCGCAGCGATCTTGGGAGACGTGAAATACTGATTCTCGGCATAGATGAAGCGCTCGGCCGAACAGATCATATCGAGGTAGAGTTGCTCGATCTCGCGAATTTCGGCCTCGCCCTCATACGCCGCGCGCGTCCGCGCAAGTGCGACGTCGGAATCGCGAAAGTGCGGCTCGACTTCATCGACCCAGCAGTTGACGCGGCCGCTAACCGCATCCATCGTCTCGCCTGTAGCGATCTTCCAGCGTTCCCGACACAATTCGTCGAGCGCCTCTGCCGCCTTTCCATTGAGCAATGTCGTGGCATCGTGCCACGGCCCATAGGCCTTGCCGTTGGGCTCGACGCGACGCGGATCGTCGTCTTCGTGTTCGCGGGTGTCCCAGCGGTCGCTGGTCATGTCGATCCCGCCACAGACCGCGAGGCAATTGTCGATTACGACGATCTTCTGATGATGGCTGCACCCGGGCGGATGCTTGGCATCGAACTTGAACCGGATCGCCTTTGTGATCGCCCAGCGAAACAGCATCCACAGATGCGATCCGCGCAGCAGCGACTTCCACGCGCCGAAATCCCATTTGAGGATGCGGATTTCGAGATCGGGCCGCTGCTTGGCGAGATGGAGCATGAAATGCCCCAGATCCATGCTCTCGTCGTCGTCGGGATCAAGATCGATCCGCGTGTCGAAATCCCAGCCGACGATCATGATCCGTTTTTCGGCCGCGAGCATCGCCTGGCGCAGGATGCGAAAATAATCGCACGCATCGACGATCACCGCGACCTTGTCGGCGCGTGCCACCTTCCAGCTATTGCTACCGGGTTCGGCAAGCGCGCGGGACGACCGGTGAACAGAAGGAATGACAGCCATCCCGGGCGGCTAGCAGCTAGCTAGGAGCTTGGCGAGAATGGTTTTCCCGCCCGCGCCTGGCATCAAGCATAAGCCGACGCGAATTGCTCTGGACTCAGCGCCATTATCGCATCGCTACCGCCCTCGATCTTGCGGCGCAAGGCACCCGCATCGGGCATGATTCGCTCGGCAAAAAAGCGCGCGGTGGCAAGCTTGGTTTCATAGAATCCCGTATTGTCCGCGCCCTCTGCCAGTTTCGCCTGCGCCACCGTTGCCATGCGGAGCCACATCAGGCCGAGCGCGACGATCCCCATGATGTGCATGTAGCTGTGCGCGCCTGCGCCTACATTGTTCGGGTTCTGCATCCCGTTCTGCATAAACCACATCGTCGCGGCCCTGAGCTGGCCGTTGGCCTTGTCGAGCGCGTTTGCAAAGGCGGTGAGCGCCTCGTCCTTCTTCGCCTCGGCGACCTCGTCGTCGACCAGCTTGAAAAATGCCTGGACCGCGCGCCCCCCGTTCTGCGCCAGTTTGCGGCCGACGAGATCCATCGCCTGGATACCGTTGGTGCCTTCATAGATCATCGCGATCCGGGCATCGCGAACATATTGCTCCATGCCCCATTCGGCAATGTAGCCATGACCGCCAAAGACCTGCTGCGCATTGGTCGCGATGTCATAGCCCTTGTCGGTGCCATAGCCCTTGATCACCGGGGTCAGCAGGCTGATCAGGTCGTCGGCCATCTGCCGGTCGCCTTCGTCTTCGGCCTTGTGACTCAAATCGACCTGGAGCGCGCCCCAGATTATCAGTGCGCGCAGCCCCTCAATCACCGCCTTACCTTCCATCAGCATGCGGCGGACATCGGGATGGACGAACAGGTGATCGGCCTTCGCTTCGGGATCCTGCGGCCCGGTCAAAGCGCGGCCCTGGCGGCGATCACCGGCATAGGCGACGGCGTTCTGGTAG
>CAZHWG010000061.1:0-8261 GCA_964535925.1 uncultured Sphingorhabdus sp. | reverse complement strand
ATCAACATCACCGATGTCGGCGTACGTCGTGCCAATAGGCCTCGGTATAGTGACGCGCGATGTCCCAGATCGACTGAGACTTTTCGGCTGCCGCCTTTTCCAGCTTATCCTCGCCCGCATCGGCGTCGTCGGTCAGGTGTCCGACATCGGTGATGTTGATTATGTGCGTGAGCTTATAGCCCCGCCACGTCAGAGTGCGGCCCAGCGTGTCGGCGAAGACGTAAGCGCGCATATTGCCAATATGCGGATAGTTATAAACTGTCGGGCCGCATGAATAGACTCGTGCCTCGCCGGCATGAATGGGCGTGAACTCAACCAGCGATCGCGTCAGGCTGTCGAACAGCCGCAAGGGGGTGTCGGGCGTCATCGTCGCGGTCTGTCGCGCCAAACGGGCAAGGCGTCAACCGCTTGCGAAAGGCCCCCGGCCTGCCTATCTCATACGAGCAATCAGAAGGGCGCGACGCGATGACAGATTTCAAAGACCGGGAAAAAGCCTTCGAGGCGAAATTCGCGCACGACGCCGAAGCGCTATTTCGCGTAACCGCGCGGCGTAATCGCCTGCTCGGCGAATGGGCGGCAGAAAAAATGGGGCTCACACCCGAAGAGACCGAGGCCTATGCCAAGGAAGTTATCGCTGCCGATTTTGAGGAAGCGGGTGACGAGGACGTCATTCGTAAGGTGCTCGGCGACATGATGTCGGCCAAGTGCGAAATAGACGACGCTGGCGTGCGCGCGGCGCTCGAAGAAAAATCAGTCGAGGCGCACCGCCAGTTTATCGACAGCATCGACAAGGGCTGAACTTTCATGGCGATGACCGCAGAACAGATCGAAGATATGATCGCGACCGCCATTCCCGACGCGACGGTGGAAATCACTGACCTTGCCGGTGACGGCGACCATTATGCCGCGCGTGTCGTCGCCGAAAGCTTTCGCGGGACGAGTCGGGTTGCCCAGCACAAGGCGGTCTACCAAGCGCTCGGTGGCCGTATGGGCGGGACTCTCCACGCGCTACAACTCACGACCGAAATACCTGAAGGAACATCATTATGACCGCTCCCGTCAAAGATCGCATCGACAGCTTGGTCGGCCAGCACGATGTCGTGCTTTTCATGAAGGGTTCGCCGCTCTTTCCCCAGTGCGGATTTTCGAGCCGCGCGATTGCGATCCTCGATCATCTCGGAGTCGGATATGAAAGCGTCGACGTCCTTCAAGACATGGAAATTCGCCAGGCGATCAAGGAATACTCGGATTGGCCTACGATTCCCCAGCTATACGTGAAGGGCGAATTCGTCGGTGGGTCGGATATCATGATGGAAATGTTCGAAGCTGGTGAACTCGCCCAGTTGATGGCCGACAAGGCCGTTGCCAAGGCCGGATAGGCTCGATGGGACTACTTCGCCAACGCGCCCCCATAAACTGAATTCGCGACAACCAAGCTGGCGTCGGCACCTTGCGGTGGCGACGCTTTTTTGTCGTTCTTTGAGGATGGGGAGTTTCGGGTGAGGACGGGTCAGACCAGGGACCAAACCAGTCCGACCAGTCACTCAAGAGCGAAACACTCAGATACGTTCAAGACGTTGCATGCTCCGTGCCAGAACGGGCGATATCCAGTCGTTTTGCGGGAGACGATGGTTAACTATAGGTTGATGGCATGAAAGAGTGTCAAAGATCCCGACACAGCGACGCTCTGCGCAGCCTGCAAAATTTATGTTTACATAGGTAGTTGAATAGGACTACAAATGTAGCCGAAGCTAAAGAGGCAATTTATGACCGTCGAACGGATCAGCGAGTCGGAATATGCGGTCATCGAACCGCTCTGGGACAAGGCGCCGCTGACGGCGGTCGAAATAGCCGAGCGCGTCGCTAAGGACAACGACTGGACGCTGCAAACGGTCAAGACGTTGTTGTCGCGGCTCGTCGCCAAGGGCGCGGTCGCCTTCGAGACCCAGGGACGTCGCTATCTCTATCGCCCGCTAATCGCGCGCAGCGATCATGCGGTCTCTGAGTCGCGGCGTTTGCTCGACCGGCTGTTCGCTGGCCGCGTAAGCCCGCTCGTAGCGCAGCTCGCCAAAAGTGATGCGCTGAGCGAAGACGACATTGCCGAGATCGAGGCGCTGCTGAAGGAGCTGCGCGCGTGATAGGTCCGATCACGATCGATTGGTTGAGCGACACACTGCTCGCGACGAGCCTGATGATGGCGCTGGTGCTGTTGATCCGGCGTCCCGTGACGCGCGCGTTCGGACCGGGGATCGCCTACTTGCTATGGACGATCCCTGCGGCACGTTGCGTCATGCCAGCGCTCACAGGTTCGTCGCAGGAGGCCGTGGCGAACCTTTCGATCGCACATGATTCGCTTAACGGCGATGTCGCCTCGGCTGGTTTGCCGGACATGCTTGTCGAACCATCTGCCTTAGACCTGCTGTTGTCGGTGCTGCCAATGATATGGCTGGGCGGGGCGATCATGTGCCTGACGACTATCGTGTTTGCGCATTGGACCTTTCGCCGGCGCATTCTTGCTGAGGCAGTTAAAGCACCTAGGTTCGACGGATTTCGCGTCGTTCGGTCGCCCGCGATCTCCTTACCCCTCGCGATCGGGATCATACGTCCGCTTATTGTCGTTCCTATCGATTTCGAGACGCATTTCGGCGCTGCAGAAAAAGTCCATATCTTGCGCCACGAAGCCGAGCATCACCGCCATGGCGACCTGTGGGCGAATATCGCCGCCGCATGTGTCCTTTCGGCACACTGGTTCAACCCGCTTGCGTGGCTGTCGTGGAATGCATTTCGGCTCGATCAGGAAAAATGCTGCGATGCGCGGGTGACAGCGCAAGCCGATGTCGAGGACCGCGCGCTTTATGCCGCGACGCTCGCAAAGGCGGTGATTGGACCAGGATCGCGCACACAGCGCCTGGTGGCACCGATGGTTATCCAGAAGGATCTCAAGGAGAGACTAATCATGTTGAAAGATGCACGCTCATTTTCACGTTCCCGGACTGCTGCCGGCGTTTTCGGAATCGGGCTGCTGCTTGCAACGGGGCTGATCGCGACGGCGACCGTCGTCCCTGCAATTGCAGCACAAGATGCTGAACAGAGTGACGCCATGCCACAGCCCCCGCAGCCGTCGCTACCACCGCTGGCTCCGGCTGCACCAACGGCTCCCGTGGCGCCAACGCCGCCAATCGCATCGCCCGCGCCACCCGCAACACCCACCGCACAGGATGGCGATATGGGCGAGCGCCACGTGATGATCGTCCGCAAGGAAGACGGCAAGCGGACGGTAGAACGTCGCATCGTCAGGGGCGGCCCCGGTGTGGCGATACCGAGCGAGGCCGAAATCAGAGCCATGATCCCTGAAATCGATATCCCACGGACGAAAGGAAAATGTGACGCAGCTGAGCCGGTCATTACCGAAACTATTGCGAGCGAGAATGGTAAACGCGAAAGGATCATCATTCGCATGTGTGCCGACCGCGAAATGGCGAAGAATGCGCGTGCCAGTGCAATTGATGGTTTGCGCGAGGCCCGCGCAGAGATCGCACAGGACAGCGATATCCCAGGTTCTGTCAAGGCGCAGGTACTCTCCGAACTCGAGGCGCAGATCGCAAAGATGCAGGCACAATCGGACTGATTTAAGCGATTTAACTGATCGTGATCGGGGCGGCGCGCAGCGTCGCCCCTTTTCGTTTACGCTGGGCAATGCCACATGGAGGGTAATGGATATTCCCGCCCCAGGACCCGTCGGCCTTGCCGAGCAGATCGAGCCTCTCGTCGTGCGGGTGCTTGCGCCCAATCCATCGCCCTATACCTTTACCGGTACGCAGACGTATCTGGTTGGCCAAGTCGACCTTGCGGTGATCGATCCGGGTCCGGCTGATGACGACCATATAGCTGCGATCGTCTCCGCAATTGCGGGTCGACCTGTGCGTGCCATCATGTGCACCCACACGCACCGCGACCACAGTCCGGCGGCAGTGCCACTATCGCGGCTGGCCGGTGCCCCGATCATCGGCTGCGCGCCGCTGACGCTCGATGATGACGGGCCGCGATCGGACGCAGCATTCGATGTCGATTATGCCCCTGACCGCGTCCTCGCCGATGGCGAACAGGTAGCGGGCGACGGCTGGACACTGACAGCGATCGCGACACCCGGTCATACGTCGAACCATTTGTGTTTCGCGCTCAATCAATCGGGCGCGCTGTTCACTGGTGACCATGTCATGGGCTGGTCGACCACCGTGGTTAGCCCGCCCGATGGCGACATGGCAGATTATATGGCGAGCATGGCGTTGCTGCTCGAACGCGACGACCGGATTTACTATCCCGCGCATGGGCGCGCTATCGAAACGCCGCGCAAGCTGGTGCGCGGCATGATGGGCCATCGTCGTCAGCGCGAGGGGCAGATCTTGCGCCATGTTGCCGAGGGCACCGATCGGATCGAGGCGATGGTGCCATCGATGTACAAGGGGCTCGACCCGCGGCTATACGGCGCGGCGGGACGATCGGTGTTGGCGCATCTGATCGAACTGGAACGCCAAGGGCGTGTCGCCCGTTCAGGAGAGCAATGGAAACTTCGCGCAAAATGACGGCTACCGCCGACCTTGATCAGCCGGTGACGGTCGCGCCGACCATGAGGCCGCCGGTCCGGCGCGCGCCCTGGGTCCTGTTCGCGCTGACGCTCGCGGTTTCTGTCTGGCTCGCGTGGCGAGCCTTCGGCCCCGAACAGCTCGGCGATCCCTTGGCGACGTCGTTGTTGGCCTTTGAGAAGCAGAACAGCCTGACAGTATTCAGCGCGCAGCTTGCGCCGGTCGTGGCAAGCGACGACGAGCGCATGCTCGGATTGCTCAAATCGAAGCAGATCGCGGTGATCCCTGCACGTGTCGACTATCGTCTCGACCTGTCGCGGATCGACCGCCAGCGGATGCGCTGGAACGACGCAAACCGCACGCTGACGGTAACGCTGCCACCGCTGACCGTCAGTCGACCCAATCTCGACGAAGCCCGCGCGCAATATATCCGCGAAGGCGTGTTGATTACGCGCGACGCACAGGAGCGCCTCAATCGAAATAATACGCGCCTTGCCGAACAGCAGGCGGCACAGCAGGCCGCGAACCCGGTGCTGATGAACCTCGCGCGGACGGCTGCGCGCGATGCAGTACAGCAAAATCTAACGATCCCGCTTCAAGTGGCGGGCTATGAAAATGTCACGGTCGAAGTGCGCTTCGACGGAGAAAAGGACGCTTCGCAATGACCGCCCAACCCAACGCCAGCCTTTCCAGGGTCGACGTGCGTGCCGAAATCGACCGGCTGCGCAAGGATCGTAACGCGGTGATCGTGGCGCACTATTATCAGAAGCCCGAAATTCAGGACCTCGCCGATTTCGTTGGGGACAGCCTCGAGCTATCAAAAAAGGCGGCCGAGACCGACGCCGACGTCATCGCCTTTTGCGGCGTCCGGTTCATGGCCGAAACCGCCAAGATTCTGAGCCCGGAAAAGATCGTTATCCTCCCCGATATGGCGGCGGGATGCAGTCTGGAGGACAGCTGTCCTCCCGAACAATTCAAGGCGTTTCGCACCAAGCATCCCGATCATATCGCACTGACCTACATCAACTGTTCCGCAGCGGTGAAAGCGTTGAGCGACATCATTGTCACCAGTTCGTCGGCCGAGACGATCCTGAGCCAGATCCCCAAGGACCAGAAGATCATCTTCGGTCCCGACAAGCATCTAGGCGGCTACCTTGCGCGCAAGTTCGATCGCGAAATGCTGCTCTGGCCCGGCGTGTGTATCGTCCATGAGGCGTTCAGCGAAACCGAGCTACTCAAGCTCAAGGCGCAATATCCCGACGCACCCGTCGCGGCGCATCCCGAATGCCCGCCGCACATTATCGACCATGCCGATTATGTCGGATCGACTAGCGGGATTTTGCAGTTCGTCAAGATGAGCGAGAGCGACACGCTGATCGTCGCGACTGAACCGCACATCATTCACCAGATGGAAAAGGCGGTGCCCGAGAAGACCTTCATCGGTGCGCCTGGCGCTGACGGCAACTGCAACTGCAACATCTGCCCTTACATGGCGCTCAATACGATGGAGAAGCTCTACGTCGCGCTGCGCGATCTCGAGCCGCGGATCGAGATCGAGGAGGGAGTGCGTATCGCTGCCAAGAAATCGCTCGACCGGATGCTCGAAATGGCCGCCGGCACATTGGGGCAGGGCGATTTGGGTAAGCCCGGCGCATGATCTCGACGCTCCGCAGCTGGTGGGTCGACGTTAACGCGAGCTACTGGTTCTATCCGGCGATTTTCTCCGGACTGGCGGCAATCCTGGCCTTCGTTACCGTCTATATCGATCGCGCGTGGGCGGCAGAGTATCTCAGTCAGGTCGACTGGCTCAGTCCGGCGCGGCCCGACGGCGCGCGCAACACGCTGACCGTGATCGCAGGATCGATGATCGGGGTCGCCTCAACGGTGTTTTCGATCACCATTGCGGCGGTCGCCTATGCATCGGGCACGTATGGACCGCGGCTACTGACCAATTTCATGGAAGATCGCGGTAACCAGCTGTCGCTCGGTACCTTCATCGCCACCTTCGTCTATGCAGTCCTGGTTCTTCGCGTTGTCCGTAGCGAGAGCGAACAGGCGACGACGGTTGCCGATGCTGTGTCAACCATCGCACCTGGCTTCGTGCCGCAGTTATCGCTTCTGGTCGCCACAGTGATGGTCAGTATTGCGGTGGCTGTGCTGGTATATTTTCTCAACCATATCCCATCGAGCATCCGCATCAACACGGTCCTCGAAGGTATCGGCGAGCGGTTGATCCACGATCTCAAGCGCCGTTTTCCCGACGACGACGGCTGCACCGAACCGGGCGAGCGTCCCAATGGCGATGCAATTATCGCGCGCGACAGCGGCTATGTCCAGATCATCGACTTTTCGACATTGGATGACATTGCCAAAGCATGTGGCGGGATGATCGTTCTCAATGTCCGTACGGGTGATTTCGTCCATCCTGACATGACCTTTGCAAAGGTTGCGGGCGGCCAGTGGGACAACGACGCGATCCGGGACATCCGCGACTGTTTTTCGATGGGCGGAAGGCGGACGCCGACGCAGGACCTCGAATTCCTCATCGACGAGCTGGTCGAAATTGCGTTGCGCGCACTCTCCCCTGGGATCAACGACCCTTTCACTGCGATCACAGCGATGCACTGGCTCGGTGCGGCAACCGGCGAAATCGCTCGTCGGGACCTGACGCGAGGACCCGAGCAGGACCACTATTCGCGCGATCGCGTGCTGCCGCTGGCCGACGATTTTACGCATTTTCTCACCCGTGGCTTTGGCGGCATCAGGGCGTCCGCGGCAGGCAGCCCGCTGGCGGCAAAGAACTTTCTCGACTGCCTGTTCGCCAGCGCCACCGCGGCATCGTCGCAGCGGCGTCGTGATGCGATCGCAAAGGAGGGCGCATTGCTACTCAGCCAAGCACGTGAAACGCAGTCGGGACCGGCGCTCGATGAGCTTGAAAAGCGCTACGGCAATTTTCGCGAGACGATGGCGGCGATGGCCACCCGTGCGGGCTAATGCAGTTGCGCGGAACGCGCGCGCGGGTGGGGCGTTTGAGCGATGCAACCACAAAGGAAATGACCATGGATGGACAGGTCGATACCAGCGGGCAAGATCTGTCCGACTATGACGATGATCAGCGTGCCGAAATCCTCGAAGTCGAAGGCAAGCATCCGATCAAGAACGGGGTCGAAACCGACCTCAATCCTGATCGCGGCGAACCGATCGATGGCGACGAGGCGACCGACCAGACGCTGACCGAGCGCAACAGGCCTTGAGCTTGGCAATAATATTACACTCAAGCCTGTTATCCACAGTTTAGTTGCGTGTTTGTGGATAACTTGGTTTTTTTCGTTTGATCCGACTCGGTCTGCCGATGCACTATCAATTTATCAGAAGGGCGAACCTTCGGACGGACGCCAAGGCTCTTCGGAGCTGCGGCGAACGGATGATGAAGGTTCTACCGGATGACCGCCAAGTACGACGCGGAAGACTCCCTCGTGGAGCATGAAGCGAAATGCCGAAGCGGGATGTCGGAGAAAACCAAAGTAGAATCCGCGGCGCGAGCCCAGGTTTCGAACCGGAAGGACTCGATATCGGGTCTGATTGATCTCTTCGGAGAGAAATCAAACCGGACGCCCGACGGAAATGCGACGATCTTCGGATCGAAACAAATCCATCCGTGGCGCAGTGGGAGCCGAC
>CAZHWG010000060.1:0-8284 GCA_964535925.1 uncultured Sphingorhabdus sp. | reverse complement strand
TGCGGCAAGCACCGCCATCGCATTGGCGACCCAGTGATCGCCCGGAGCCGAGATGGTGAAGCACAGTTCGCCATCGGGCAGTTTCGCCGTGATCAGCGATCCGCCTTCGGGCACATCGACCCATTCGCAGGCCCGGACATCGGCGCCGGCGCGCGTGCCGAAGCTCACCACGCTGGCGGCATGATGCGACGCCGCGGCGGTGAGCCGCGCGCCGTGCGGATTGTCGAACGGGACGATCGCGACGCCGCCATCCTCGAGACCTTCGAAAAGCTCGGCCTTGGCGTCGGCAATCGCCTCAACGCTGGCGAAAAACTCCTGGTGCGCCGGCGCGACCGTCGTGACGATCGCGATATGCGGCCGCACGAACTGCGTCAGCGCGGCCAGTTCGCGCGGATGGTTCATTCCCATCTCGAAAATGCCGTAGCGCGTGTCGCGCGGCATTCGCGCGAGGCTCAGCGGCACGCCCGTATGGTTGTTGTAACTCTTGACCGACCGATGCACGGACCCGCGCGCGGCGCGACCGAGTGCGTGAAACAGCGCCTCCTTGGTCCCCGTCTTGCCCGCCGATCCGGTCACGCCGATGATCGTCGCATCGCGCGCCCGCGCCCGGGCCGCGTGGCCCAGCGCCTCAAGCGCCGCCATCGAGTCGGCGACGATGACGTAGGGATGCCCTTCGAGCGCATCGGTCGTCCGCTCGACCACCGCGCCGCTGGCGCCGTTGGCGAAAGCCTTGGCGAGATAATCGTGCCCGTCGGATTGCTCGCCGCGCATCGCGATGAACAGGTCGCCGCCCACTTCGTGGGCCTCGACCTCACGCGAATCGAAAGCGACGCCGAAGGCATCGAAATCGCCGCCGTGAAGCGTCCCGCCGGTCGCCGCGGCGATCTCGCTGCCGGTCCACAGGACCGCACTGTTGGGGGAGCCGCTCACCGGGCACACTCGCGTGCGACCGCAACGTCGTCGAAGGGCAGGATGCGCAGGCTGTCGCCTGCACCGACGATCTGTCCGACCTCATGGCCCTTGCCCGCGAGGCAGATGATATCGTCATGTTCGGCGATGGCGATGGCGTGCGCGATCGCATCCTGGCGGTCGCCGATCTCGATGCCGTCGGGCACCGCGGTCAGTATCTCGGCGCGGATGGCGGCGGGGTCTTCGGAGCGTGGATTGTCGTCGGTGACAATGGCGACATCGGCGAGCCGCGCTGCCACCGCGCCCATTTCGGCGCGTTTGCCGACATCGCGATCTCCGCCCGCGCCGAAGACGAGGATGAGCTTGCCCGGCGCATGCGGGCGCAATGCGGCCAGCGCCGCCTCGAGCGCGTCGGGGGTGTGCGCGTAATCGACATAGACCGGCGCGCCCTCGCGCGTGATCGTCGCACGTTCGAGCCGGCCGCGCACAGGCTGCAACCGTGCTAGGTTTGCTAGCGTCGTGGCCGGATCGCCGCCGGTCGCGATGACCAGGCCTGCGGCAACGAGCGCGTTGGCCGCCTGGTACGCGCCGATCAGCGACAGCATGACCGTGTGCGTGCCGTAAGCGCCGTCGATCGCCAGCTTCTGGCCGAGCGGGGTGGGTTCGCGCGCCGCCAGCCGCAGCGCGTCGCCGTCGCGGCCCACCGTCAGGACCGTCAGGCCGCGTTCGGCGGCGCGGCCCGCGACCTCGGACGATTTCGGATCGTCGGCCCAGATCACCGCGCTGCCGCCCGGCGCGACGACATCGTCGAACAGCCGCATCTTGGCGGCAAAATAGCTCGCCATGTCGCCGTGATAATCGAGATGGTCGCGGGTGAAGTTGGTGAACGCCCCGGCGGCGACGTTTAGTCCCTCGCAGCGATGCTGGTCGAGGCCGTGGCTCGATGCTTCATAGGCGACATGGCCGACGCCTTCCTGCGCCAGCCCGGCCATGTTGGCGAGGAAGGTCGCAACGTCGGGGGTCGTGAGGCCGGTCTTGACCTGTTCATCGGCGGTGGTGACGCCGAGCGTCCCGATCGAGGCCGCCTGGTGGCCCGCCATCATCCACAGCTGGCGCGTCATCTCGACCGTCGAGGTCTTGCCGTTGGTCCCCGTCACCGCGACGACGGTAGCGGGAAAGCGGCGATAGTAACGCGCCGCGATCTCGGCAAAGCGGCGACGCGGATTGGCATCGGCGATGTGGAGCGCGCCCGCGACCGAGGCCTCGGGTCGCGCGACGACGGCGATTGCGCCGAGCCGGATCGCCTCGGCGATATAGTCTTCACCGTTGACGGTCGAACCGGGAAAGGCGCCGAACACATTGCCCGGCGCGACCTTGCGGTGATCGATGGCAAAACCGGTGACCGTGTCGGCGCCGGATTCGGCTGAAGCGGCTCCGACCAGCGCGTCGAGCCGCATCAGTTCTCCCCTTTCGGTTTCCACAACAGGGGTTCGAGATCGCTCAAGTCGACATCGCGGTTCTGGTCGGGGATGATGCCGAGCATCGGGCCGATCCGCATAACGACATTCCTCACTACCGGTGCGGCGGTCCATCCCGCCGTGCGCTGGCCCGAACTATAGGCATTGCCCTTCGGTTCGTCGATCATTGCGAGGACGACATAGCGCGGATTGTCCATGGGGAAAGCCGAAACGAATGTCGAAACGAGCGAATGGCGGGCATAGCCCCCCGCGCTCGGTTTCTCCGCCGAACCGGTCTTGCCGCCGACGCGAAAGCCCGGCGCGTCGGCCTTACTGCCCGTCCCGTTGACGACGATCATGCGCAGCAGCTGGCGCATCCGCGCGCTGGTTGCTTCGGAGAATACGCGCTTGCCCTCGGGCTGGCGCCCACGTTCGGTCTTGAGCATCGTCGCGGGATAGAACATGCCGCCGTTAACCAGAGCGGCATAGGCGCTGGCGAGGTGAAGCGGGGTGACCGCGATGCCATGGCCATAGCTCGTTGTCATCGTCGTCAGCCGGCCCCAGTCGCGCGGCCACAGCGGAAAGGCGCGCTCGTTGAGTTCGATCGCTGGCCGGTTATCGAAACCCAGACTACGGAACAGGCGCTCCATCGGGGCCTGCCCCATTTCGTCGGCGACGCGCGCGGTCACGATGTTGGACGAATGGATCAGCGTCTCGGGCACGTTGAGCCAGCGATGCATCGGGTGGCTGTCGTTGATGCTGAACCGCCCGACCCTGAGTGGCTGGGTCGCATCGTAGCGGCGCGTCATGCTGGTGACGACGCCCTGGTCCATCGCCGCCGCGATCGTCAGCGGCTTGAAGGTCGAGCCGAGCTCGTAGAGGTTGTAGGTCACGGCGTTCTTGCGCGCCGCGTTCGACCCGCTGACGATCTTGTTGGGGTTGAACACGGGCAGCGACGCCATCGCGACAACTTCGCCGCTCGAAACGTCGAGAATGATCCCCGCCGCGCCCTGCGCCTCGAGGTTGACCATCGCGGTGTACAGTTCGCTTTCGAGCGTCGCCTGCACCCGGCTGTCAATCGACAGCATCAGCGGATCGCCGCGCAGCGCGGGATCGGACAAGCGCTCGTCGAACGCCTTTTCGACGCCGATCACGCCGCGATGATCGGCGCCGGTGAAACCGAGAACGTGCGCGCCAAGCGTATGCTGCGGATAAAGCCGTTCCTTGACGCGCGGATATTCGAAACCGACCTCGCCGAGCGCATTGACCTCCGCGACCTCCTCGGGAAGCGCACGGCGGCGCAGCAGCGTCGGGCGCTTGCCGGTAATTTTGGCGTAAAAGGTGTCAGCGCTGGTGTCAGGAAAGATCGCGGCAAGGTCGGCGGCGAGCCTGCGCGGATCGTTCATCAGCCGCTCGGGCACGACGCGCAGCGAATAGGCGTCGATCGTCCGCGCAAGGGGGACACCGTTGCGATCGACGATATCGGCGCGCGCCGGGATCATCGCCGAACCCCCGCGGCTGTTCCCGTGCGCGTCGTCGATAAAGGCAAGGGCGAGAGTCCGCCCGCCGATGACGATGATCGCGACGATAAACAGCAGCATCAGGATCATCAGCCGCTGGTGTGCGGTCATCATTGCGCGCTGCCGCTGACCGGCCAGCCGGACCCGGTCCGGACGCGCGACCAATGTCGTCATTGGGCGCGGCTCGCACCCGCCTCCGCGCGCGCGGCGCTGTCGATCGCGTTCAGCGCGGCGGGCGTCAGCAGCTGCTGATCGAGCATCGCGAGACGGCGATCCTGCCTGGTTGTCTGACCAGACGTCGAGGGCGCGGTCTTGGCTGAGTCGGGCTTGGCCGCCGCGGACGGCGCCTTGGCTGCGACCGCAGTCGGCGCCTTCTTGCCGACGGTATCGGCGTGCTTGTCGGCGATCTGCGGACGGACGGGCTCGCGCGCCTGCGCCGACGGGATCGAGGCGTCGATGATCATCTGCGTGGCCGATCGCGGCGTGGCCACCGGCGGCACTTCGGCGACCGCCAGCAAGGTGCGGTCGGCGCGTGGTCCGGTGACGGGCCGCAGGCTGTCGAGTTGCGCTAACGCGCGTTCGCCCGACAGGAACTGCGCCGCCTCGGGTGCAGCATAGCCGAGCGACTCGGCATTCCAGCGTTCGAGCTGGCGCAGGCTCGAGCGCGCGCTGAATTCGGTTTCGAGATAGCGGATATTGAGCCGCGTCCGCATCACGTCATATTCGACCTGCGCCAGCTCGCTGCGGGTCGCGGCGACGCGCAGCGACACCGGATAGAGCGTCATCGCGAACATCAGGACGAACAGGACCAGACCGATACCCTGCAATTTGCGCGCTGCCATCAACATGCTGCGGCCTCCCGATCAAATGTGTCATCCCAGGCCGGTGCGGCGCTGCGGATACCGGCGCGCAACGTCGCCGATCGGGCGCGCGGGTTGCGCGCGATTTCCGCGTCCGACGCGCGAACCGCTTTGGCGAGCGAGGAGAAAGTGGGAGCCGGCGCGTCACGGTGGGTGGGTGGGTGGTGACGCGACCCGGCTCCCAACGCCCCGCTCCGGCGTTTGAGAAACCTTTTGACGATACGATCTTCGAGACTGTGGAAGCTGACGACGGCAAGACGACCGCCGGGCTTGAGCACCTGCTCGGCGGCGGCGAGACCGCGTTCGAGCTCCTCGAGTTCGGCATTGATGAAGATGCGAATGGCCTGGAACGCCCGCGTTGCCGGGTCCTTCTTGTCGTGCGGCTTGTGGCTGACCGCCTTGCGGACGATGCGGGCAAGCTCGCCGGTCGTCGTCAGTGGGCGCGCCGCGACGATGGCATGCGCGATACGGCGCGACCGACGCTCTTCGCCATAGCGATAGATGACGTCGGCGATATCGGCCTCGTCGGCGCTGTTGAGCCATTCGGCGGCGGTCATACCCGCCTGGCTCATGCGCATGTCGAGCGGGCCGTCGGCCTGGAACGAAAAGCCGCGTGTCCCTTGGTCGAACTGCATCGACGAGACGCCGATGTCGAATGTGACGCCGTCGACCTTTTCGATGTCCCGCTCGGCGAGCTGGCTGGCGAGATCGGAGAACAGACCCGCGACCATCGTGAAATCGGCGTTTTCGGCCTCGAGTTCACGGCCCGTCGCGACCGCATCGGGGTCGCGGTCGATGCCGATGACGCGCGCGCCCGCAGCGAGCAAGGCGCGCGAATAGCCGCCCGCGCCGAAGGTGCCGTCGACATGCGTCTCGGCCGGCTGCGGTGCCAGCGCGGCGATCACCTCGTCGAGCATGACGGGAACATGCGGCGCGCCGTCCGACAGGGACACGGGCGCGCTCACTTCTTCTTGCCCGCATTGTCGCGGTAGAAGCGGCAAGCCTGCTTGAGCGGCTCGTAGCTGTCGTCGCGCGCGAGCAGGACCTCGGGATCCCACAGTTCGAAATATTCGCCGGCGCCGTGAAAGAAGACCTGGCGGTCGAGCTTGCCGACATCCTTGAGGAAGGGCGGCACGATGAACCGGCCGCTGCCGTCGAGCGTGACGGTCTCGACCAGGCCGAACTTGCGGCGGTTGGCGGCGTCGCGATCATAATCCTCGCCGCGCGCGAGGGCGATCTCCTCTTCGCGCTCGATCGCGTCCTGCATCTTGCGGAGACGGTCGGGACCGAAGGCGATCAGGCAGTCGGAGCGTTCGTGGCGGGTGATGCACAGCGTGCGGCCGCCCTTGGCGTCGCTCGGGCTGTCGTCGTCGGCGGGGATCGAATTGCGCAGGTTGGCAGGAACGGCGAGACGACCCTTGTCGTCAATCGCGGAGATCGCGGGTCCGGAAAAGAGCCCTGGGACTGCCACTGTTCACCCCTTGATACCAAGCCGTCCGAGCGGGACACAGCCGCCTCCGACGGGCCGCGCGCATGATTGGCGGACCGGGAATTAGTGCAGCACGGAAAAGTGCCCCTCTCTTGCAAGGTTGTACCAGTGACAGACGCGGGTGAAAAGGGGATATTGCGGGAAAATTAGGGATACTTCGCCAATAAGCGGTTTTCTGCGGATTTTCGCCGGTGCGATTGCGTCATAGATCGTCCGAGTTCCCCCCTTGTTCCTGTGACTTACGCGCCTGACTTGCCGACTCGCCGCGATCGGGCCGCACCGTTTGCCACGACGGAGTCGCCAGTGCGGCGCGCCGCGCTCCCGCCAGTTCGTCGATCAGCCCGATGATCCAGTCGAGATTACCCGCTCGCCAACGCGCCGCGCTGTCGCCGCCGCCCGACCACAAATCGGGATTGAGCAAGTCGACGTCGGCGATCAGCACCGCCCGGCCGTGCCCCAGCCGACAATCAGCGGTGCGGCCGCCAAGGCCAATCGCGCAATCGCGACCGGTGGCGCTAAACCTGCCCGTGCTCATGGCGTGAATCCGGTAGCCATCGGCCATGAAGACATCGTCGCCGTCGTTGGCGGGCGGTCCGAGAACAAGGCCCCAATGGCCAAGCATGGGTGTCAGCAGGCTGGTGATCGGCGGATTGCGCCGGTCGCCGAGCGGATAGTCGGGCGGCCACGATACCAACGCATCGGCGAGGATCAGCGCATGGCCGCCATCGCGAACCCAGCGATCGATCGCGACGAGCTCGACGGGCTGCAGGGCGCGCGGATGAGCGAGCAACAGGACATCGACATCCTTGAGGCGCGCAGCATCGACGACATCGGGCCGGACAACCGAAAACCGCTCGGCGAATGCCGGTAGCAGCGGTGAGCGCTGTGCGCTGTTGTCGAGGATCGCCGTCATGTCGGCGGGCCCGATCCACTCGATCGGCACCCCCGATACGATTGCCAGCCGGGGGGCCGTATCGGTCGGTGAGGGCGCATAGAGCGCGGGCGTCAGCCAAGCAGCGCCGATCGCAAGCAGCGCCGCACCCGCCGCGAGGGCGGTAAGGACAAGGCCGGACGATCGCTGCGCAAGCCGGATTGTGAGGGCGCGCGTCGTTGCCCATGCGGCGGCCTGCACGCCCAGTGCGAAAATCGCCTGCGGCCAGGCAAAACGCGTCGCCAGCACGGTGCCGAGCACGGCATCGAGGGCCAAGCTCAAGGCGAGCATGGTCAACACGGCGGCAAGCGCCTCGTCGCGAGGACGCGCGCGCATCAACAGCGCCAGCCCTGCTGCGACCACGACGCGTCCGGACAGGGAAAACAACGGGTCGAGCCGGCCGAGCGCGAGCCCGCCGCCGAGGGTCAGTCCCCAGCCGATTGCCAACAGCGCAGCGACAGCGCCCGCGGCGACGGCATAGATGCTAACACCGCGTGCCCGCATCACTGGTTCTGGCGCTTCGCTCTTTCGAGTTCGGGATCGGGCCTGAGATCGGGAACGACCTGCGGCGCGCTATTGGGCTGCATCGTCGGCGGCGGCACCGGCGTGACGTCGTTCTGCGTGCCCGAATCCTTGAGCGGCGGCTGGACGCCGAGGTCGACGAGCGGTTCGTTCGAAGCGGGCATGTCGAGTCCGTTGGCGGCGTCGGTCGCGTCAGGTGGACGATCGACGCCGTCGCGTTCACCCATCAGGCCGGCAATACTGATCATCAGCAGGACGACGAACAGGCCAAGCCCGCCCATTTGCAGCCGACGGGTCGTTTCTCGTGTCTCGGGTTCATGTCTCTCAAGGGCCATCAATGGCCTCCCTACGCTTTGCCATGACGCCTATTTGGCGCTTTTTCGCGATATAGCCAGACTGGTCGCGATCGTCACGCGCCTGACGCGAGCGGAATTCCGCGAAAATCCGTCATTTCCGCGCATCGACAAAAAAGTTAAAAAAGTCGGGAACCGCTATCGCCTTGCGCCGTTATGATAGTCGGATAGCGAATATATTGCCCCCCCGCTCTCGCTATCCCCACGATACGGGTCCGGTCGCGCACTCCTCCCCCCCCCCCC
>CAZHWG010000059.1:0-8291 GCA_964535925.1 uncultured Sphingorhabdus sp. | reverse complement strand
GCAGGCTTCCTCAAGGCTTTCGCCGGGCTCCATGAAGCCCGCCAGCGCCGACATTCGCCCGGCCGGAAAGCCAACGCCGTGGCCGACGAGGACGCGCTCGACGCCGTTCGCGTCGGCATGGCGTGCCAACATGATGACGACGGGGTCGGTGCGCGGAAAGTGTTGTGCGCCGCATGTCGCGCAATCGCGCTGCCAGCCGCCCTTGGCGATGACGGTTCTGCTGCCGCAACTGGCGCAAAACCGATACGAAGCATGCCAGGCGACGAGACTGCGCGCGCTGGCATAGAGCGCTGCCTCGTCGGGCGCGAGCAGCGTCAGCGCGGGCCAAGCGCTGCGCGACCGCCCATCGATCCGCGAGACGTCGGCTGGCAGCGGTGCAAAATGCGGAATGTCGTCGAGCAGCCCAAGAAACAGCGGCTCGGCCCCCTCGTCGATCAGGCCGAGGCTGGTCCAGCCGAGCAGCCCGTCCTCGACGACCGGATCGAGCGCGTCGAGCAGCAGTAGGCGCGCGCGCCTGTCGCCGAGCGCCGCCGCAAGCCGGTTGGCATCGCCGCGGACATGATCGGCGCGATCAATCCGCGCCCCGGTCAACGCTGGTGAGCAAGCGCGAGTCACAGGCTTGCGATCAGACAAGGTCCTTGGCGATCGCTTCGGGCAGTCCCGATTGGAACGGCATCGCCTCGGCGGGCATGTATTGTGCATAACCGCCGACGCGCATCTTGCGCGTCGTATCGACCCAGGCGATCGTGCCCGCCGCACCGCCCCAGCCATAGACGCCCGGTCCCCGCGGCGAATTGGGCAGGCTGACACGCCCGCCCGCGCCGAAACCCTCGCCACCGGCAAAGGTCCCTGCGGTCGATACGCCCGGCGGCAGCAAATTCGACATGCCGAGCCGCGTGGTCGCTGGTGCCATGATACGGACGTCGCCGATCGCGCCTTCGCCGAGCAACATCATCAGGAAACGGTCGTAATCGCGCGCCGATGTCACCAGCCCCGCGCCGCCATAGGGGAAAGCTGGCGCGTCGAGATAAATCGAATTGCTCGCCACATCGACCGGCAGCAGGACCGGTCCGAGCGGCAGGTAGTTGGTCGTCAATCGCCCGACCTGGCTCTGCGGCACGCGGAAATACGTGCTCTTCATGCCGAGTGGCATGAAGATGCGCTCGGACAGGAACTGGTCGAATGGCTTACCCGAAACGACCTCGATGACGCGGCCCATCAGGTCGAGCGCGACCGAATAGCTCCATTTTGTGCCTGGCTCGTAGACCAAAGGTAGCTTTGCCAGCCGGTCGGCGAATTCCTCGAGGCTCGGCGCGGGCTTGGGATTGGGGATGCCTGGCAACGACATGCGGCTCAGCTGCGCGGGGACGATCCCGCTGCTTTCGTACGCCGCCTTGATCGGTCCCGACTGGATGATGTTGTAGCCCAGCCCCGCGGTATGCGTCAGCAAATGGCGAATCGTGATCGACGTCCTGGCAGGCACCGTCTCCGAAAGCGGACCGTCGGCCGATTTGAGCACCTTCATGTCGGCAAAGGCGGGCAATATGTCGGAAAGCGGCTGGTCAAGGTTGAGCTTGCCTTCGCCGATCAAGATCATCGCTGCCATGCCGGTGATCGGCTTGGTCATCGAATAGATCCGCCACAAGCTGTCGATATCTACCGGCTTGTTGCTGTCCATCGACAGCGTTCCTGCCGACAGGACGGTCGGCGCGGCTAGCCCCTTGCCGACCACTGCCAGCGTCCCGGCGAGTTGCTTGCGCGCGACGAAGCCGCGGATGAATGCATCGAGAGCCGGATACGCTTGCGGATCGCGCCACAAAGCGTGTGCGGGCACGGCCCCGAGCAGCGCGCCCGATGCGAGAGCACCACCGAGAAAGGCGCGCCGGGCGATGATCGTTTCGTGCAGCATTCAGGATCCTTCCACTGGTCCGGCAGCCACGATCGCGCGCGCCGCCTTGGCGTATAACGTAGGCAATCCTGCCCCGTCGAGACTTTCGATGGGCCACCATTCGCCCGCAAGCTCCTCTGCCAGCCGCGACTGGGCGGACAGGCGGGCGAGATGCAGTTCAAGCGCGAAATGGGTGAAGACATGCTGAACGACGATGCCGCTGGTTTCGCCTCCGGTCGGCGCGGCGGGCAGCGCATCGGCCCAGTCGCCGCCGGGCAGCGCGCGCATTCCGCCGAGCATGCCCCTGCCCTCGCGCCGGACGAGCAGGACCACGCCGTCGCATTCGATCCAATAGGCCCAGCCGAACCGCTGTGGCCGCGCACGCTTGGCGGGTTTGACCGGAAGGTCGGCGGCAATCCCCAGTCGGTATCCCGCGCAAGCCTTGGCTAGCGGACAGGCGGGGCAATCGGGGTTGCGCGGCGTGCAGATGCGCGCGCCCAGGTCCATCATCGCCTGCGCGAAATCGCCCGGGCGCTCCGCCGGCGTCATGCTCGCCGCCGCGGCGCGGATCGCGCGTCGGCCCTGCGGCAAGGCCTCACGAATTACGAACAGCCTCGCCACAACGCGCTCGACATTGGCATCGACCACCGTCGCGGGGCGGTCGAAGGCAATCGCCGCGATCGCTGCGGCGGTATAGTCACCGATCCCCGGCAGGCTGCGTAGCGCCGCCTCGCTGTCGGGAAAAACGCCGCCATGTTCGTCGAGCACGCACCGCGCGCATGCGATCAGATTGCGTGCGCGGGCATAATAACCAAGCCCCGCCCAGGCGGCCATCACGTCGCCATCGGCGGCACCGGCAAGTGCGACGACATCGGGCCATCGCGCGACGAAGCGTTCGAAATAGGGAATCACCGCCGCCACCGTCGTCTGCTGCAGCATGATCTCGGACAGCCAAATGCGATAAGGATCACCGCGTTTCGCGCTGCCCGGCGCCACGCGCCACGGCAATGCGCGCGCGGATCCGTCGTACCAGTCGAACAACCTGGCCGCGAAATCGCCTCGCTCCCGATCTGCCTGCTCGACTGTCATGGGGTCGCTATGGCATGATGCGCGGCATGGCGAAACGACCCGCAGACCCCAAAACGGCGAAAGCAGCATCGTCGGCGAAGAAGCCGCGCGCCAAACCCGCGCCCAAGCTCGTCCGCCAGGAACGGCCGCGCGGCGGACCGGCGCGCAATATCGCCGATCTTATGCCCGAAATCGGCCGCGCCGCCTTTCGTCGTTTCGGCTTCGTGCAGAGCTCGATCGTCACGCGCTGGCCCGACATCGTCGGCGACCGCTATGCCGATGTGACCGCGCCCGAATCGCTCCGTTTTCCGCACGGCAAGCGCGAGGGTGGAACCCTCCATCTCACCGTTTCGGGCGCACACGCGCCGATGCTCCAACATATCGAGCCCGAGCTGATCGCTCGGGTGAACCGCTTTTTCGGCTATGCCGCCGTCGAACGCATCCGCATGACGCAGGGCCGCGTGACGCCCTCGCGCGTCGCACCGAACCGCCCACCACCGTCGCTCAAGCCGATCCCCGTCGAAATCGGCGACAGTTTGCGCGACATCGGCGATCCCGAACTCAAAAAGGTTCTCGAAGGATTGGCCAGCGGCCTTGTCAACAGCAGCGGACCTCCTAAAATCAGCTGAGACTTTGCTCAAAGGACGCTTTCCATTTCCATTTCGCGTATCCTCTTCGCCGTACCGCTGTGCACCCTTGCCATGGTGGCCACCGCGGCAACGATGGCGCCCGCCGCGGCGACCGCGCCCGCCCGCGCCGACTGGTCGAAAAACATTGTCGCCGCGCCCGCCGGAGGCGTCCTCATCGGCAATCCCGATGCGCCGATCAAGCTCGTCGAGTACATCAGCTACACCTGTTCGCACTGCGCCCATTTCGCGGGCGAATCGGCCAAACCGCTCGCCAACGTGTTCGTTGCCGACGGATCGACGTCGGTCGAGATTCGCCCCTATCTGCGTACAACGGTCGACTACGCGATCTCGCTCGCGGTCGTGTGCGGCACGCCGCAGCAAGTCTATGGCAATCACGCCGCGGTCCTGGCCGCGCAACGCGAATGGCTCGCCAGGCTCGCCGCGGCGTCCCCGGAACGGCAAGCCCAATGGGACGCCCTCGGCACAACCGGCGCGATGACGATGGTCATCGCCGACAGCGGACTCCAGCCGCTGCTTGCCAAGCGCGGCATCGACGCCGAGCAGCTTTCCGCTTGCCTCGCCGACAGCACAAAGCTTCAGGCGATCGCCGACAGCACCAACTATGCCAGCCGCGTGACCGGCGTCGACAGTACACCGAGCTTCACGCTCAACGGACACTTGCTCTACGACGTCTACGACTGGGCGGGAGTGCGCAGCGCGCTCATCGCCGCGCGTCCGACCCACATTTGATCCATCGCTTAATCGGAGAACCCCATGCGCAAACTATCGACCCTCACCCTGATCGGCCTCGGCAGCGCGCTCGCGCTTGGTGCGTGCGGCAAGTCCGACACCGTCGCCAACGAAACGCAGCAGGATGCCGTCGCCAAGGTGGCAGCGCCGGAGAACCAGAAATGGTCCGACGTCATCACCGCGACCGCCGATGGCGGCTTCGTCATGGGCAACCCCGAAGCCAAGATCAAACTGATCGAATACGGTTCGCTTACCTGCCACGTCTGCGCCGACTTTGCGCAGCAGGCCGAGCCGAAGATCGTCAGCGAGTTCGTTGACAGCGGTCAGGTCGCCTTTGAATTCAGTAATTTCCTGCGCAACCCGCTCGACGCGCTCGCCGCTGCGGCGCTGCAGTGCGCGGGCAAGGACCGCTATTATCCGCTGATGCATAACATCTATGTCAGCCAGGAAGAGCTATTCGACGGCGCCAAGAACATGGAGCAGGCCGCACAGACGATGCAGTCGCAGCCAGACAACAAGAAGTTCATCACCTACGCCAAGGGTGTCGGACTCTACGACTTCTACAAGGCACGCGGATTGAGTGAACAGCAGCTCGACCAATGTTATGGTGACCCGGCCAACGTCCTCGGCGTCCAGTCGCGCTCGGACGCAGCTGGCAAGCAGTTCGATATCCAGGGTACGCCGACCTTCGTCCTTAATGGCGAAGCCTTCTCGCTCGTCCAGGGTGTCGACCCCGTGGTGACCGTCAGCGAGAAATTGCGCGCGGCGGGTGCCCGCTGATTGAGCCGATGAGCATCCGAGGGCGCCTGCGCCATCTTGCCCGGGCAACCGCCCGGTGAAGATCAAGCGCCTGCGCCTAACGGGCTTCAAGAGCTTCGTCGAGCCCACCGAACTCAGGATCGAGCCGGGGCTGACCGGCGTCGTCGGCCCCAATGGCTGCGGCAAGTCGAACCTGCTCGAGGCGATCCGCTGGGTGATGGGCGAATCGAGCCCCAAGTCGATGCGCGGCGGCGGGATGGACGACGTCATCTTCGCAGGCACGTCTTCGCGCCCGGCGCGCGATTTCGCCGAAGTCGCGCTGGTCGCCGACCTTGAGGGCGAAGCGCTGACCAGCATCGGCGACGCCGACAGCGACAGCGAGCTCGAGGTCATCCGCCGGATTGAGCGCGGTCAGGGCAGCGCCTATCGGGCAAACGGCCGCGACGTGCGCGCCAAGGACATTTCTCTGATCTTCGCCGACGCCGCCACCGGCGCGCACAGCCCCGCACTCGTCAGCCAGGGCAAGATCGCCGCGGTGATCTCGGCCAAGCCCGCCGAACGGCGCCAGATGCTGGAGGAAGCCGCGGGGATCGCTGGCCTCCACGTCCGCCGCAAGGATGCCGAACAGAAACTGCGCGCGACCGAGGCCAATCTTGAACGCCTCGACACGATTATCGGCGACATGGCGCAGCGCGCCGGTCAATTGCGCCGCCAGGCGCGCGCCGCCGAACGCTATACCAAGCTCTCCGAACAGATCCGCGTCGCCGAAGCGCGGATGATCTATGCGCGCTGGCGCGACGCCGCCGCCGCCGCCGACCCGGCGCGCGAACAGGCCGAAGCGGCGAGCGAGGCCGTCCGCACCGCGCAGGAGGCGCAGGCAGCCGCCAGCGCCTATCGCGCCCAGGCGGCACAGACACTCGAAAGCCGCCGCATCGCATCGCGCGATGCCAATGACGCTGCGTCTGCCGTCGCCCAGCGGCTCGCGCGTCTCACCGCCGAAGCCGAGGCGCACGACCGCCGCGCCGCCGATCTCGCCGAACAACTGCAACGCATCGCCGACGACCGCGCGCGCGAAGGATCGCTCGCCGAGGACGCTGTCGAGGCGATCGCCCGGCTTGATCGCGAGGGCGAGGACCTTAGCGAGCAGCACGCGGCGGCCGAGGCGCGCCTGCCCGAATTGAGCGAGGCGATCGCAACCTCCGCCGCAAGGCTACGCGACGCAGAGGTCGAACTCGCGCAGCTACGCGCAGATCTGGCCGGACAAGCCGCCGACCGACGGATCGCCGAAGCGAGCGCCACGAGCGCGCGCGACGCGCTGGCGCGAATCGAGAGCGAACGCGACGCCGTCGCGGCGCGCATCGCCGCGCTCGGTGACGAGGCCGCGCTGATCGACGCCCAGCAAAGCGCAAGCGCGCGCGTCACGGCAGCGACGACGACGACGGAGACCTCCGAAACCGCCCTCACCGATGCGCAGGCCGAGCTAGACGCGGCGCTCGCAAGCAAAACCGAAAGCGAACAGGCGCTCGCCGCCGCGCGCACCGCGCTGGCGACAATAGAAAGCGAGCACAGCGCGCTCACCAATGCACTAGCAACCCCCGGCGACGCGACGCGCGCGATCGATCGGGTGACGGCTGCCAAGGGCTATGAGCACGCGCTCGCCGCCGCGCTTGGCGACGATCTCGACGCTCCGGTCGGCGGCGCGAGCGGCTGGCTCGGCGCAGCGACCTCGTCGAGCGATCCCAACCTCCCCCCCGAAACCGAGCGTCTCGCTGACCATGTCGATGCGCCGCCCGAACTCGCGCGCCGATTGACCCAGGTCGCTGTAGCCGAGCACGATAACGGGCAGGCACTCGCGATCGGCCAGCGGCTAGTCACTCGCAACGGCGCGATGCGTCGCTGGGATGGGTTCGTCACCAGAAGCGGCGGCGCGGTCGGGGCCGAACGCCTCGTCCGACGCAACCGGTTGAACGATATCGAGCGCGAGTTGCCGACTCTGAAAACCGCACTCGGCACCGCAGCCACCAGACGCACCGCCGCCGCCGAGGAAGCCGATGCCGCCCAACAGGCGCTCGTCGAAGCGCGCGCCGCACGCTCGCACAGCGACGAGGAACAGCGCGCCGCTTTGCGCGACGCGGACCGCGCGCAGGCCGCTCTCGATCGTTGGCGTGAAGGCGTCGAAGCGCTTGGCGATCGCCGCAAGGAACTCGACGAACGCCTGAACGACGCGCGCGCCGCGGTCGCCGAGACCGAGGCCGTGCTCGCCGCCCTCCCCGCCGCCGATCCATCGTCCGAGCGACTCGCGGCAAGCGAAGCGCGGGCCGATGCGGTACGACGAACAGCTAACGAAGCGCGCGAAGCCCAGCAGGCGCTACAGAGCAAACTAGCCGAGCTGCGCGAGCGTCGCGCAGGCATCGCTGCCGAAGTCGAAGCGTGGCGCGCTCGCTCGGGCGAGGCAGCAACCCGTATCGCCAAGCTAGTCGAGCGCCAGGCGACGCTCGCGGAGCAGCAGGCCAAGGCGAACGACGCCCCCGCCACGCTGCGCGACGATATTGCCAAGCTCGAAGCGGGCCGCGACGAGCTCGCCGCACGACGCGACGCGATGCAGGCCGAGGAAGAGGCGGCGACTCAAGCCCTGGCCGAGCGCGAGGATCGGCTCGCCACCGCGCGCGACACGCTTACGAACGCGCGAGAAGCGCGCGCCGGGGCCGATGCGCGCGCCGAGGCGCAGGACCTGCGCCGCGTCGAGATGGGCCGCGTGTCGAACGAGCGCTTCGAATGCCCGCCGCCGCTGCTGCCGCGCGTCGCCGGCTTCGAGGCCGACGAGGTCGCCGACCCGGTCGAGGAATCGCGCCTCCACGAAAAGCTCACTGCCGACCGCGAGCGAATTGGACCGGTCAATCTCGTCGCCGCGCAGGAGCTCGAGGCGCTCGACACCGAACACGCCATCTCGCTCGCCGAGGCCGAGGAGCTGCGCCAGGCCGTCGCGCGTCTCCGCGGCTCAATCGGCAGCCTCAATCGCGAGGGGCGAATTCGTCTCAAAGCCGCGTTCGAGGCGGTCGACACGCATTTCCAGCGGCTCTTTACGACGCTTTTCAATGGTGGCGCGGCGCATCTCGCGCTGGTCGATTCGGACGACCCGCTCGAGGCCGGGCTCGAGATCATGGCGCAGCCGCCGGGCAAAAAGCTCGCCTCGCTCA
>CAZHWG010000058.1:0-8405 GCA_964535925.1 uncultured Sphingorhabdus sp. | reverse complement strand
GATCGCGCCCCACTGAACCATGTTGGTGGTGACGGCGGCGCCGCCGATCGTCGCGATCACCGCGCGTTTTTCGACCGGCAACATGCCGTCGGTCCAAGCGACGAGGAGAATCGCGACGACGATCGCCGCGAAGAACATCGCGATATTGGCGGTCAGCGGTCCGCGTCCGCTGGTGCGTGCCCGCGCGATCGCGATCATGCTGAACGGCGGGAACATCGCCGCCATCTCGCGACCGACCGCGCGGAACGGGTGCGGCGCGACCGCGGGCGATGGGACGCCGTCCATCGCCCCGCGCACGGGTTCGCGGATAGTCGTCAGGACCAGCAGCGCGAGGAACAGGCCGGGAATGCCGAACGCGAGGAAGGTCGCCTGCCAGCCGGCGAGGCCGAACGGTCGCGTCGCCTCGGTATAGGTGGTGTCCCAATAGGCAATGACCTCGCCGCCGAGCGCAAGGCTTGCGCCGACGCCAAGGTAGATGCCGGCCGAATAGATCGCGATCGCGGTCGCCCGGCGTGCCTTGGGGAAATAGTCCTGGATCAGCGAATAGGCTGCCGGTCCCGCGCTCGCCTCGCCGATGCCGACGCCGACGCGCGCGCTGCCGAGCTGGGCAAAATTGCTCGCCAGCCCGCTGACCGCAGTCATCGCCGACCAGAAGCCGAGGCCGAGCGAGATCGTCCGGACCCGGTGCCAGCCGTCGGCCAGCTTCGCAAGCGGGATGCCGAACAATGCGTAGAACAGCGCAAACGCCGTGCCGAACAACAGGCCGAGCTGCGCGTCGCTCAAGCCGAGATCGGCCTTGAGCGAAGGTGCGAGGATGGTGATGATCTGACGGTCGAGGAAATTGAACGCATAGATCACCATCAGCACGGTGAGCACGTAGTAACTGTAAAACGGGGTCCGCGCGGGCGCTGTCGCTTCGTCGCTCGGGGGCACGGCCTCCGTTCGGTCGGTCTGGTCGGCCATGTTCTCTCCCAAGCCCGCATTGCGCGGTTCTAGAGCGGGACATGGCAAATCGATTCGAGGTTGGCCAGCGATTAGCGCGCGGGATGTCGGCTCAGTCGCCTTTCTTGTCGGGCAGGCCCTTGCGCTTGGTCTCGGCAAAATCCTCGAGCTCGTCTTCGCTCATTGATTCGTACATCGATTTCGATGCACCTTTCAGCTCGGACTTGTCGGTCTCGCCGCGTTTCGCCGAAAGCGCGGCGCCCGCCGCCTTCTGCTGGGCCTTCGATGTTGACGGCATGATGCGTCTCCTTTGTCTTGCCATTGGCTACAAAGGGATAACCCGAAAAAGGGGACCGCGTTCCCGCGCGGCGACATCGGATGAATATGCGCGGCCGCCTCTTCGCGCGCCTCAAGGTGCGGCACGCGCGACAGTGTCGACCAGCATGCCACACCGATGGCAATTCGGCGGCTTCCCCTTTGCAGCGCAGCCCGTGCTTGCTAACCGCCGATCATGTCCGACACGATCACCGATACCGCTCCCGACCCGTTCGACGCCATCGTCGACGCCCCGTTCGATAGCGCGCTGTCAGAGCGCTACCTCGTCTATGCGATGTCGACGATCACGGCGCGTTCGCTGCCCGACCTGCGCGATGGCCTGAAACCCGTCCAGCGGCGGCTGCTGTGGGCGATGCGCGGCCTCAAGCTCGATCCCGCGCAGGGCTACAAGAAATGCGCCCGCGTTGTCGGCGAAGTGATCGGTAAATACCATCCGCACGGCGATCAGTCGGTCTACGACGCGATGGTCCGTCTCGCCCAGTCGTTCGCGCTGCGCTACCCACTCGTCGACGGCCAGGGCAATTTCGGCAATATCGACGGCGATGGCGCCGCCGCCTTCCGTTATACCGAGGCCCGGCTGACGCGCGTCGCGGTCGACCTGATGGCCGGGCTCGACGAAGGCACCGTCGCCTTCAAGCCGACCTATAATGGCGAGGAACACGAGCCCGAGATCATGCCCGGGCTGTTTCCCAACCTGCTCGCCAACGGCGCTAGCGGCATCGCCGTCGGCATGGCGACGAGCATTCCGCCGCACAACGCCGCCGAGCTGATCGACGCGGCGACGCTGCTGATCGACAACGCCGACGCGTCGACCGCCGAGCTGCTGGAGCATGTCGAGGGACCCGATCTGCCGACCGGCGGCCTCATTGTCGACGGCCCCGAAACGATCGCGGCAGCCTATGAAAGCGGGCGCGGCAGCCTGCGCGTGCGCGCGCGCTTCGGCGAGGTCGAAAAGGGCTCGGGCGCGGGCAGCTGGCAGCTCGTCATCACCGAAATTCCCTACCAGGTGCAGAAGGGCAAGCTGATCGAGCAGATCGCCCAGCTGATCGTCGACAAGAAACTGCCGATCCTCGAGGACGTGCGCGACGAATCGGACGAGGAAATCCGCATCGTCCTCGTGCCGAAGAGCCGCAACGTCGACCAGCAGGTGCTGATGGACAGCCTCTTCCGGCTGACCGATCTCGAAACTCGCATCTCGCTCAACATGAACGTCCTCGACGCGACGCACACGCCGCGCGTGATGGGTCTCAAGGAGGTGCTGGCGAACTGGCTGGCGCACCAGTTCGAAGTGCTGGTCAATCGCTCGCGCCACCGGCTCGGCAAGATCGACGACCGGATGGAGCTGCTCGGCGGTTACATCATCGCCTTCCTCAACCTCGACCGGATCATCCAGATCATCCGCACCGAGGACGAGCCCAAGCCCGTGATGATGGCCGAATTCGAGCTGAACGACCGCCAGGCCGAGGCCATCCTCAACATGCGGCTGCGCTCGTTGCGCCGACTCGAGGAAATGGAGCTCCGCTCGGAGCGCGATGCGCTCGAAAAGGAACGCGGAGAGCTCGTCAAGCTGATCGAAAGTCCCGCCCGCCAGCGCACGCGGATGAAGCGCGACCTCGCCGCGCTGCACAAGACCTACGGACCCGAAACCGCGCTCGGCGCGCGCCGGACGACGATCAAGCAGGCCGCCCCCGCGCGCGAGATCCCGCTCGAAGCGATGATCGAGCGCGAACCGGTGACGGTGATCCTGTCGCAGCGCGGCTGGATCCGCGCGATGAAGGGCCATGCCGACCTCGCCAGCCTCGACGCGGGCAAGTTCAAGGACGGCGACACGCTCGCCTTCGCGGTGCATTCGCAGACCACCGACAAGATCCTCTTCGCGTGCGACAATGGCCGCTTCTATACGCTCGGCGCCGACAAGTTGCCCGGTGGCCGGGGGTTCGGCGAGCCGCTGCGGCTGCTGGTCGACATCGACAGCGATGCGGCGGTTGTCGCGATGCTGCCGGTCGCCTCGGCCGAACGGCTGCTGGTCGCATCGAGCACGGGGCGCGGGTTCGTCCTGCCGATCTCGGCCGCGGTCTCCGAAACGCGCAAGGGCCGCCAGACGGTCAATCTCAAGCCCAAGGTGCGGCTGAAATGCGTCCGCCCGATCGGCGCAAACGACGATTACGTCGCGGTCGTCGGCGACAATCGCAAGCTGGTCGTCTTCCCGATTGCCGAACTGCCCGAGATGGCACGCGGCCAGGGGGTCATGCTGCAACGCTATCGCGACGGCGGCCTGTCCGACGCGATCAGCTTCCGTTTCGAGGACGGATTGAGCTGGGCGATGGGGGGCGACAGCGGCCGGACGCGGACCGAGGCTGACCTGACCGCATGGCGGGTCGCGCGCGGCGCGGCGGGGCGGATGCCGCCGAACGGCTTTCCGCGCGACAACCGCTTTGAATAGGCGACGAAAATAACCCCACTCCGCGTAACGCTTATTTTACGGCATGGCTCCTAGGGTCGCCGCTCGAAAGTCACTTTTCGGCGGCAGAACGGGGTTCGTACGTGCCTAAGAAGGCGTCCATAAAGCAACTTATGCCCGGTCCGGCGGCGGGTTCGTCGGTTCAAGGGGACGCACAGTCGTATCGCCTGCTCGCAGCGCTGCCAATTGCGGCGGCAATCGTCGAGGTTCATGCCGACGGCCATTTCGATATCGTCTCGCCCAACGACCACTTCCGCAAGCTCGACCTTCAGCAGAGCGGGACGAAGCATTTCGCCGAACTGACGACCCTGCTCAAGATATTCGCCTCGGGCGATGCCCCGACCGCCCAGTTCACCTGGCGCGGCGGTGGCGAGGTCGCCGGGCGCGATTACGATGTGACCGCGGCGCGCCTGCCGCGCGACGAAGACGGCTTGGACCTTGTCGTGATATCGTTGCTCGACCGCACCAACCAGGTCCGCACCGAACGCAACCTGCGGCGCGAGATGGTCTCGGACGCTTTGACCGGGCTGCCCAATCGCAGCGGTTTCGAAGACGCCGTCGACAAGATGCTCAAGCGACCGGCTATGCAGAAACAGGAATTCGCGATCCTCGCGATCGACCTTGCGCGCTTCAGCCGCATCAACGAGGCGATCGGTCCGCTCGCCGGCGACGAGCTGCTGATCACCGCCGCGCGCCGGCTCCAGTCGAATCTGCGCGCCGGCGATTTTCTCGCGCGGACCGGCGGCGACGAATTCTCTATCTTCGCCAAGGTGACCAACGGCCGTGTCGATGTGCGCGAAATCGCCCGGCGCGTGCGCGGCTGTTTCGACAATCCGTGCCGCCTGTCCGAGCTGCAGATCAGCATCGACTGCGCGATCGGTTGCGCGATCCAGCGCAACGGCGATGTCGATGTCGATAATGTCATGCGTCACGCGCAGATCGCGATGAAGCGCGCCAAGCAGACCGACCGCACCGAAATCTATGAACCCCAGGTCGGCACCGTTACCAAGGATCGTTTCAGCCTCGAAACGCACCTGCGCGACGCAATCGAAAACAACGAACTGACGCTTGCCTTCCAGCCGCTCGTCGAACTCAAGACCGGCCTTGTCGCGGGCTTCGAGGCTTTGGCGCGCTGGGATCACAAGGACGGCGCGATCGCGCCCGACGATTTCATCCCGATCGCCGAAGATTCGGGCCTGATCGTGCCACTGGGTCGCTGGGCGATCGAGACGGCGGCGAACACGCTTGCCGAATGGGATCGCAAGCTGGGCCATGAGATTCCCGTCTATGTCGGCGTCAACGTCTCGGCGATCCAGCTTGCCCGCGACGATGTCGCCGACGTCGTTCGCCGCGCTCTCGCCTCCTCGGGCATTGCCGGCGACCGGCTGATGCTCGAACTGACCGAGAGCGCGATCATCGGCGATCCCGACCGCGCGATGGCGGTGCTCGCCGAACTCAAGTTGCTCAAGGCGCGCATCGCGATGGACGATTTCGGCACCGGCTATTCGAACCTCGCCTATCTCCAGCGCCTGCCGATCGACGTTCTGAAGATCGACCAGAGCTTCGTCAGCGGCCTGACCGACGACCAGGACCAGGCGGCGATCCTGCGGACGATCCAGGGCCTCGCCGACTCACTCGACATGGAAACCACCGCCGAGGGCATCGAATGCAAGGAGATCGAGCGCGCGCTGTCGCTGCTCGGTTGCACCTACGGACAGGGCTTTTACTATTCGAAGCCGATCAGCGCCGACAAGGCGTTCACCTACTGGAAGCTCTCCTCGAGCAATTGATCGAGGATTGCGCGCGCGCGCGCGTCCTCCGGGAAGTCCTCGGCGACCCAGCGATTCTCGACCTCCGCCAGCATCCGTGCAACCAGCGGCCCCGCGACAATCCCGCGCGCCACGATCATCCCGCCCTTGATCGGCAGCTGCGGTGGCGTCCAGCCGTCGAGCCGGGCGAGCGCCTGCGTCGTCGCAGCCCGATCGCCCGACAACAGCCAGCCGTCGCGCGCCGCCTCGACACCCAGGCGATAGGCGAGGTGGCGCGGATCGTCCGAAAGCCGCGCACCGGCCATGCGCGCACACTTGGCGCGTCGTTGGTTGGCGGTCGACAGCTTGAGCCTCGCGATCATTGATGTCGTCTCGTCGGGGTCGAGCGGCGCCAGCGCGATCAGGCGCAGGACGCCGTCGGGCTTGGCTCCCGATGCCCGCTCGTTGGCCATCAGCGTGTCGAGCCGCGCGAGCGATGCTTCGTCTATTTCGGGCACGATCGGCCCGAAGATACGGTGCGCAACCATCAGCTCCAGCGTTGCGCGCGGATCGTCGAATGCGAGCAGACGCAGCACTTCGCTGGCGATCCGTTCTCGCGACAGCGCGCGCATCGTCTCCGCCTTGGCCACGACCGCTTCCAGCGCCTGTTCGTCGGGCGCGCCTTTGCCGAACCGGGCATGGAAGCGGAAGAAGCGCAGGATGCGCAGATGGTCTTCGTCGATTCGCGCGGCGGCGTCGCCGATGAAGCGGACGCGGCCCGCGGCAAGATCGTCGAGTCCGCCGAAATAGTCGCTGATCTCGCCGCTCTGCGGGTCGGCGTAGAGCGCGTTGATCGTGAAATCGCGCCGCGCGGCATCGTCGCGCCAGTCGGTCGCGAAAGCGACGGTGGCGCGACGTCCGTCGGTCGCGACGTCGCGGCGCAGCGTCGTCACTTCGAACGGCTTGCCCGCGACGACCGCGGTGACGGTGCCGTGCGCGATGCCCGTCGGGACCGTCTTGATGTCGGCGGCCTTGAGGCGGGCGACGACATCGACCGGCTCGAGCGGTGTCGCCAAATCGACATCGCTCACCGCAAGCCCGGCGATCGTGTCGCGGACGGCGCCGCCGACATAGCGCACCGCGCCGCCATCGGCGGTCAGCGCGGCGACCAGCCGAGCGAGGGGCGGGTCGCGCGTCCAGTCGGCGGCGGGAAGCTTGGCCGTCGTCATGCTTGCAATCGCCGCCCGGCGTCGCGGTTGAACCGCGCCGGGTCGCTATCGAGGCCGAGCTGGGCGGCGACGTTGATGACAATCCCCGCGGTCGCGCCCCAGACCGTCTCGGCATGGCCGACGATGCGGTAATAGCGCCACGTCGCGCCCTGCCATTCGCCCTCGTGGCTTTCGCGGTTGGCGGGGGCGAACAGCGCGTCGGCATCGATGTCGAACACGGCGGCGACCTCGTCGGGGTTGGGTTTCAGGATGACGTCGTCGGGAACCGTCGCGATCACCGGGGTGACGTGGAAATTGGTCCCGGTGATATAGGTCGGGCCGAGCCCGATGATCTCGACCTGGTCGCGCGGCAGTGCGATTTCCTCCTCGGCCTCGCGCAGCGCCGCGGCGACGGCGTCCTCGCCGGGGTCGATCCGCCCGCCGGGGAAGGCGACCTGGCCGGCATGGTTGCGCAGCATTTCGGTCCGGCGTGTCAGGATGATCGCCGGGCGCGGCCGGTCGATAAACGCGATCAACACCGCCGCTGCGACCGGATCGACGCTCGGCGGCGCGATCGAGCGGCGTTCGTCGCCGACCTGCGGCGAGGCCCGGTGCGTGCCCTCGGCGAGCGCGCGGCGCAGTGCCTCGGTCAGGCTCACGACGCCGCGTCCAGTGAAAATCGCGCGCCGTCGCTCCACAGTGCGGGCGCACCGCCGTCCTCTGCGAGGGCCAGCTCGGCAAGCTCGTAATAGACGCTGCGCACGATCAGCGCCTCGAGCCCGTTGCCGATTGTGCCGCGGACGTGGAGATAGGGATGCGGGCCGTCGTCGCGCATGGCAAAGCGCAGCGGATGCTCGGGCCCTGCGACGACGATGTCGCCGGTGTTGAGGCGAAAGGCGAGGCGGCGATCCTTGCCGCTGCCCTCGGCGCGCAGTTCGACCGCGGTGAACGGCGCGTCATCGACAATGATATCGAGTTTCTCGACGGGGGTGACGAGGACATGGTTGCCGTCGGGCTCGCGCCGCAACACGGTCGAGAACAATCGCACCATCGCCGCGCGGCCGATCGGCGATCCCTGGTGGAACCATGTCCCGTCGGCGGCGATCCGCATCTCGCTGTCGCCGCAATGCGTCGGGTGCCACTGCTCGACCGGCGGCAGCGTTCCCGCGTCGGCATAGCGCGCAAGGTCGACGAGCGAACTGGCGGCGAGGTCGGGCGGCGGGGGCTGGATCGGCTGGGCCATGGCTCACGCGAATACGCAAAAGCGCGCGGCGACGCAAAGGCGCTGACGCTTCGGCGTGCCAGGCTCTCGACCGCGCGCGCCCGTGCGGCTATGCGCTGGTCGCACCGTCCACGCCAAAAGGTCCCGCACTTGACCCAATCCGACATGCTGATCCTCGCCGTCGACGACCTTGAAATCGACGTGCTGACGGGCATCTATTCCGAAGAGACGCACCTGCCGCAGCCGCTGCGTATCTCGGTGCAGGCCGAACTCGCGATTGCCGACCGTTATGCGCCCGACACGCCGCTGGCGGCGTCGAAGAACTACATGGACCTGAAACATGCCGCGACCGCCGCGATCCCGCGCGACCGGCACTTCACGCTGATCGAGTCGGTCGCCGAACATATCATCGAGACGATCTTCCTGCAGGACGACAAGGTGACCGCGGTGACGGTCAGCATCGTCAAGCTGGCGATCGCCGAAGCCCA